>RGUK01000142.1 GCA_010027825.1 bacterium | reverse complement strand
GCTCGTTTTTGTGATCGAGTGTGGATTCCCCTGCAACCCGCGGTTGCCCTTTGAGAATCCTTCCGCGAACGTGGGGTCGGCGTCGGTGTAGAGATGCTTCGTGCCTGTGCAGTGCGTCACCTAGCCCTCTGCTCGCGGCCATCGCTGACGCTCATCAACGCAGCCGTGGAGGCGCGCGCTGACGCCTTCGTAAGAAGCTGGGTCAGCGGAGTCAAGCTCGGACCGGATGCTTACCCAGAGTCTCCCGTCTCAGTGGCAGATCTGTACGCCACTCACCTTGCCATCCAAATACATACCCATGGCGCGCTTTTCTGAGGTGGCATCACCATGGAAATCAAGAAAAATAAGATTAGTTCTGGTGCGCAAGAAAGTCAGCAACGAATCCATGGCACGGAAAGGACAATCTAAGTTGTCTTTGGAATAAACCCTGCCGTGCATGTTAACAATTGCCACCTGGTGGCCGTGCACGTTAATAAAGGCATGTCCCTTGCCTGGCATGCCGGGGGGATAGTTAGCGGGACGAATCACGTCGTCCCGCTCATTTAGTGCTGCGTAAAGTTCTTTCTGGTCCCATGCATGGTTGCCAGTGGTGACTAGATCAGCCCCGTTATGGCGCAGAAAATCCACGATTTTAACGGTCAAGCCCATGCCGTTTTTCGCTGCGTTTTCGGCATTAACAACCACGGCATGAATGCGATGCTTGTCCTTTAGCTGCCCTGCCCATTTCTGGAACATGGCGACGCCAGGGGCACCGATTAGATCACCAATAAATAAGAAGCGCAATGTTGATGCCATAATTATCGTGCCGCCTGAATAAAGCGCTTCTCACGAATAACATTCACCTTTATCTCGCCCGGGAAAGCCATTTCCTGCTCAATCCGCTTGGCAAGATCCGTCGCAAGAACGGCAGCGCGCTCGTCGTCCAAGCGGTCTTCATCCACAATAACACGAATTTCACGTCCGGCCTGCAGAGCAAAGGCTCGCTTAACCCCTTCAAACATGTTAGCCAACTCTTCCAGCTGTTCTAAGCGTTTGATGTAGGTTGAAAGCGTCTCTTTACGCGCTCCAGGACGGGAAGCTGAAATGGCATCGGCCAAGTGCACAATGAAGCCATAAATACTGATCGGTGGAACCTCTTCGTGGTGGCTTGCAATAGCGTTCACAATAATTGGATCTTCGCCGTATTCTTTAGCTAAATCTCCGCCGATAATGGCGTGCGGGCCGTCAACTTCTGCGGAAACCGCTTTGCCAATATCATGTAGAAGCCCGCCACGGGCAGCCATTTCGCCATCAAGGCCTAGTTCTTGGGCAATCATGCGGGCAAAATACGCTACTTCTTTGCTGTGGATAAGATTATTTTGGGTGTAGCTGGTACGGAAATGCAGCTTGCCTACCAGTTTCATCACTTCCTGGTGTACACCACGAAAGCCAAATTCTAAGATGGTCTGTTGCCCGATTTCCAGAATGCTTTGGTCCAACTCAACCTCGCACTTGGCAACCGTTTCCTCAATCCTGGTTGGATTAATCCGCCCGTCTTGGATAAGTTTGCTCAAGGTGCGCTTAGCAATTTCACGGCGAATAGGATTAAAACCCGAAATGGTAATAACTTCTGGGGTGTCGCCTATAACAAACTCCATTCCCGTAGCCATTTCCAACGCCTTGATATTGCGCCCCTCCTTGCCAATAATGCGTCCCTTCATTTCCTCATTAGGCAAATGAATAACGCTGGAAGAGTGAAGCGTAACCGTTTCTGCCAAATAGCGTTGCATTGCAGAACACATGATGCCCGTTGCTTTTTCTTTGGCGGTCTCGCGGGCCTCATCTTCTATCTTGGCAACCCACTTCTGGCTAGCCAACTTGGCATCTTTTTCAATCGTTTCAAACAAGACACGGCGGGCCTCGTCTTGCTTCATATTGCTGATCAGCTCAAGCTTGACTACAAATTCCTCGTAGATCTTCTTCAGCTTGGCTTCATCAGCCCCCACCCCGTCCAGACGGCGTTGTAAGTCGCGGTCTTTTTGCTGTAATTCCTTGCGCAAATCATCAAGTAAGAGCTCGCGCTGATCCAATGAATCCTGCTTTTTTTGCAGCTTGGCTTGCGTTTGAGAATGCTCAATTTTAAGGCGCTTTACCTCCAAATCAAACTCGCTACGACGCTTATTCAGTTCATTTTTCAGGTCGGTCATCGCGTCGCGACGCGTACGTTCAATCTCTTCGTGCGCCGCTTTTATTAGTTGTGCAGCATCAGTTTTTGCTTGCAGGAGTTGGCGCTTGCGCGTGTACATCAAAACAAGGGTTGCAAACGAACCACTGAGCGCCCCAGCAACTGTCGTAACCAGTATCAATCCATCCATTGCTGTGCCTTCAAAGCTAAAATGTCGGGGAAAAAAGCGATAAGCACAGCTTGCGCTGTGCTTGGAATGAGCGAGCTTTGGATAAGCTGATTGCTTACGCAAGCTGGACAAAAACAAGAAGGAACCTGCTAGGTAACCTCATCAACAAGTTGGACCAGCTGCCCCAACTGCGCCTCCCCTTCAGCGACAACCCGCTGACTCTTGGTCAGGTCGGTTGCAAGGTGCAGAGCCACCATTAAGGCGATTTTATCGTCCCCTAAGGTTGGCATCTTTTCACGCTTGCCGCTGATCAGGGAATCTACCAGCTGGGCAGCCTGGATGACATCCTGGTCATGTTCGTCAGTTGCGATCGAATACTGTTTACCGTTTATGGTAACTTTCAAGACTTTTTGCATGGTCCACTACACTCAGTGAGCACTGTCAAGAGCGTTTAAATTGCTCAGCAATGCTTCAATACTGGTAACGATCGCAGCTTTTTCTTGTGCCAGTGCCTGGGAAGTTGATGTTTCTTTAAGCAAAGAAGCCTCAAAGCGGCGCGCTTGCTCGCGGAGAACCTCAATTTCTTTGGTAGCAGATTCTAATCGAGCCTTGAGCTCTTGGTGTCGTTCAATCAGGCGAAGAACTTTTTGTTCCAGCTCTTCCAAATACCTCATTGCTCATCCCTTTTTCCCATGTCCATAGCCGTCTCACCTTACTAAAAGCAAGGCTAGCCGCTATAGGACATTAATTGCAATACATTTATTTTTTTGCAACCAGAGAAACAAGGTCGCTAAATGCCTGCGGTTCAAAAACAGAGAGCTGGCTGAGCATCTTGCGGTTAATTACCACGTTTGCCTTCTTCAGGCTGCTCATGAACTTGCTGTAGGAAACGCCACGCTCTTTGCATGCTGCGCTGATACGAACGATGAAAAGAGAGCGGAAATTGCGCTTCTTTTGCTTTCTGCCAATGTAGGCAAAACGCATGGCGCGCATCAGGGTTTCTTTTGCACGTTTGAAAACGTTCTTGCGCTGGCCCCAGAAGCCTTTGGTTTGCTTAAGAAGGCGTTTATGTCTTTGTTTGGTGATCACACCACGTTTGACGCGTGACATAGTTTAGACCTCAATCTTATTAAATTCAAAATAAAATAAACAAAACAAACGGTGCCGTTTAGTAAGGCATCAACAGTCTAACGTTCTTTTCTTGGCTTGTGTGAACGTAGTCGTTACCACGAAGGTCACGAACACGCTTTGCATTCTTCGCCCAAGCATGGTGGCGACGGAAAGCTTTAGCGCGCTTGATGCGGCCTTTAGCGGTTTTTTTAAATCTTTTTTTGCAAGAAGAATGTGTTTTAACTTTAGGCATAATCAGTCCTTTACTTACCTTTGACGTAGAAAATTTTCGTCCACAAGGTATTGCTTCTACTGTCTTTTTCTTCAACCAATGAACCAACGCTTTTTTCGGTTAGATCTTGCAAGATCCGCGCAAAAAACCGCGGCCCAACGGTGTCAATCATTGTTGCTTCGCGCCCACGAAACTGGAGCGTGAACTTAACCTTGTTGCCATCGATAAAAAACTGCGCCGCCTGATTCAGTTTCGTTTTATAATCCTGATCACCAATATTCGGACGCATTTTTATTTCTTTAACAACAATAACTTTTTGATGCTTTTTAGCATCAACCATTTGTTTTTTCTTGGTGTATAAAAACTTGCCATAGTCCATCAACTTAGCAATTGGAACACCATCATTTTCGCCAACCTGAACCAGGTCCAAGTTCCGCTCATAAGCCTTGCTTAGCGCCTGTGCTTTAGACAACAGGCCAAGTTGTTGGCCCTGATCATCAATAACCATCATGCGGTCACAGCGAATCTGCTCATTCACGTTGTATTTGTGAAGAGCATCGGCGTTGCGATCTTTTTGCGGTGCTTGTCTGTTATTGCTATTGTTATTCACCATCAGTTCCCACATTGGTCTGTGACTGTTCACCTGCCATTTTTTCACGCACTAGGGCGTATACTTTGTCGAATAAGGCAGGTTCTTCCTTCAATTTTTTCAAGCAATTATCACGGCCTTGAGCCAACTTTTCATTGCTAAAGGTAAACCAAGCACCGTTCTGCTGAATGACGTTGTACGCCACAGCTGCATCAAGCAAATCAAGCTCACGGCTAATGCCTTCACCAAAGAGCAGATCAACTTCAACACGCTTAAATGGCGGCGCTACTTTGTTCTTTGCAACTTTAACCAGAACGCGGTTGCCTATAGGCTTTTCGTTCTTCTTAAGCGTTGCAATTCGGCGAATATCCAAACGGATAGAGGCATAAAATTTAAGCGCATTACCACCCGTTGTTGTCTCGTGATCGCCAAAAGGCATAGCATTAATTTTGCTACGAATTTGGTTAATAAAAATCAAAACCGTTTTAGACTTGTGCACAACAGGCGTCAATTTACGCATCGCCTGAGACATTAAG
>RGUK01000141.1 GCA_010027825.1 bacterium | reverse complement strand
CAGAGGCTGCGGCGCCAAGTGTGTAGGTTCCCGTCCCTGTCGTTGTTGTAGTGACCTTTACGCGGTCTTTCAGAATCAGCGGCATAGAAGACCTCAGAACTTGTTAAGGAAGGAACTGATACAGGCGTCGTTAGGTAGCGGCACAGCAGGGCAGGTAGAGATTGTTTGGCCGCGGTCTGCGCTAGTAGGAATAAAATTGATGTTACCGCTTGGTGTTAGAACACCACCACTGTATGCGGAACTTGCCGTATAAACCAAAGAATAAGTACTAACAACTCCAGAAGCAGATATTTTTTGCCCAACAGTGGCTCCAAAGTATGGAACAAAATGAATGTCACCATTTGGGGCTAGAACGCCACCACGATAATTTCCCGTCGTATAAACCAAACTATAGGTAGAAACTACGCCAGAAGCAGAAATTTTTTGTCCTCTGTTTGCATTATTAGGAACAAAGTGGATATCTCCATTAGGAGCCAGTACACCACCAACATATGCACTGTTTGTTGTATAAACTAATGAATATGTGCTCACCACACCTGCGGCAGATATTTTTTGCCCCACCCCCGCTTGAGTGGGGACAAAATGAATGTCACCATTAGGTGCAAGAATGCCACCAGTATACTCTCCCGTCGTATAAACCAAACTATAGGTAGAAACTACGCCAGAAGCAGAAATTTTTTGGCCTACAGCAGCACCGTTAGGAACAAAATGGATATCTCCGTTGGGCGCAAGAACACCGCCTTGGTATGCTTTAGAACCCGTATAAACCAAACTATAGGTAGAAACTACACCGGCGGCAGAAATTTTTTGGACAACGGCTGCACTTCTAGGAACAAAATGAATATCTCCATTTGAGGCAAGAACGCCACCAACATATGCGTAAGGTGTTGTGTAAACCAATGAATAAGTACTAACCACACCGGCAGAAGAAATTTTTTGACCAACAGGACCGCTATATGGAACAAAATGGATATCACCATTTGGAGCAAGAACACCGCCTTGGTATGCGGTAATTCCCGTATAAACCAAGCTATACGTACTTACAATCCCGTTAGTGTTGTTGTTACCAAATGCAACACCGCCTCTGACTGATGCATCCAGCTTCTTCTTGAAGTTAGTCCAAGCGTAGAGGTTGGTCCCAATCGATGAGTTGTCAGCGGTTGCCGCACTTCCCGGAGTTGCTTCAGCAGGGAACGGAATGAAGACTGTCTTTGTGCCAGCGCTGAAGTTAACTAGAGCACCAGAGTTAGACGAGGCATAGACTTCGTTACGGGTTAGGGTGGTGCCAGAAGCGGTATACGTCCCTACGCCGATTTCCCACTCAGTCGTGCCTACGATGGTGTACCAAGTCTGGTTGCCATCACCGACAGCAGATTACCTGTGCGCGGTCGAGGGCTGTGAATGTCATGGCTAGAACTTATTAAGAAATGAACTGAGGCAGACGCCCAAACCTAAGGGCTGACCGGGATTGGTAGAGATTTTTTGGCCTACAGCACCATTATACGGAACAAAATTTATGTCCCCATTGGGAGCAAGAACGCCGCCAATGCTTGAGCCTGCGACCGTATACACCAAAGAATAAGTGCTTACGACACCAGATACAGAAATTTTTTGACCACGGTTTGCCTGACCCGGAACGAAATGAATTTCACCATTAGGAGCAAGAACACCACCGACAAATGCACTGTTAGCCGTATAGACCAACGAATAAGTGCTTACAATGCCAGAAGAAGAAATTTTTTGTCCAACAGATGCAGCCGCTGGAATAAAGTGAATATCTCCATTAGGTGCTAGAACACCGCCGGTATATCCACCAGAAGTCGTGTAAACCAACGAATACGTTGAAACTACACCGGCAGCAGAGATTTTTTGGCCGACCGCACGGCTAGGAACAAAGTAAATGTCTCCATTAGGCGCAAGAACTCCACCGACAGATACACCGCTAGCGCTTGTATAAACTAGTGAATATGTGCTAACTACACCTGCAGAAGAAATTTTTTGTCCTACTGCTGCAATGCGAGGAACAAAATGGATGTCTCCATTAGGGGCGAGCACGCCTCCACCATATGCGTTCGCCGCCGTGTAAACCAAAGAATAGGTTGAAACAACACCAGAGGCGGAAAGTTTTTGTCCAACTGATGCACTTTGCGGGACAAAATGAATGTCACCGTTGGGGGCAAGAACTCCGCCGTAATATGCGTTTGGCGTTGTATAAACCAATGAGTATGTACTAACAGTGCCAGCAGAAATTTTTTGGCCGCGGTCAGCACTTGAGGGAATAAAATTGATGTCCCCGTTGGGGGCCAAAACAGCGCCAATATATGCGTTAGTTGTCGTATAAACCAAACTATACGTACTAACAATCCCGTTCGTACCGTTGTTGTTAAACGTCTGGCCTGCGTCTACACCCTGCTGGAGAGAGGCTTGAAAGGTCTTCCAGCCTGACAGGTCAGTGCCGATGCTAGAGGTGTCACAGTTGGGCTGGCCAACAGTAGCCTCTACTGCAGCGTTAACAACAGAGACAGTCTTCGTGCCAGCACTGAAGTTAACCAATGCGCCACTATTAGACGATTGGAAGACTTGGTCACGGCTGAGGGTCGTGCCAGATGCAGTGTAGGTGCCCCGACCAACTTCCCACTCGGTTGTACCGGCGATAACGTAGTAGACCTGATTGCCATCACCGATGTTAGAGAAGTTCTGGTATCCGGTGACGGCGGAGCCAAGCGTAATCGTCCCCGTACCCGTTGACGTAGTGGTTACCTTGACACGGTTTTTGAGGACTAGAGCCATTACGAGACATTCCCAGTAATCACACAGAGGGTGCTGCTAATAAACAGCATCGTTGCGACGCCACGAGTAGCCAAAGACACGGAAGCCTTACTAGAATCGGTGCCGGCAATGTAAGTGGTGCTGGTATTACAAGTGATAGTGATTGAACCCGACGTGTTGTTGAACACCGAAACCACATCACCAGCACTGAAAGTAGAGTTTGGGATGACGATTGCACCACCGCTGCCAACTTGGATGAACTCACCCACATCAGTCGTAGCCAGCGTGTAGGAGGTCGTCTTAGCCGAGCCAGATTGCGGGATAGCCAAGAAACCAACCTTGTTCGTGCCATCCACGGTACAACTTGAAAGCGTGCCAGAACTCGGCGTTCCCAATGCACCGCCATTGACTACAAAAGCTCCAGACGAACCCGTGTTGACACCAAGAGCCGTTACTACACCTGTACCCGTTGTAATGGTAGCCGGGGCTGCCCCTGCGCCACCGCCCACCACGATGGCATTAGCGGCAAGCGCGGCAGACGATGCCCAAGCCGAAGAACTTGAGAAGTAAGGAATACCACCAGAAGTGCCGGCAACCGTAAGAGCCAATGTTCCGCTGGTAGTAATCGGCGAACCAGAGACAGAAATAATCCCGCCGGTGAATGTTTGAGCCACCGAAGAAACCGTGCCTGTAGCGCCAGACTTGGTCGCAATAATTTGAACAACACCACTATTGTCTTTGTAATACAGCTTGCCGTCGGTGATGTTAATCGCCAGTTCCCCGTTGGCAAGATTGCCTGAACTGGGCGCGGCGGATGCTGTTGTTGAGTAATACAGTTGAATGGGCGTATAGCCTGCCTGTGACATCAGAATGTCCCTCCTGAAATGCCACCAGTCACAGTCAAGACTCCGGTGGACGGATTAAACGTAAGTTTGGTCGATGTTACTTTTTGCGGAAGATTCCCAGTATTAGCAGTCACCCATGTTGGGTACATGGTTGCATTGGTTGTATCGTCTGTGATGGCTGTATTTGTAGCATTAGTAGCAGAACCGACAGACAAAGATGATTGATTGACATACTGCGGAGCAGTACCAGACGAGGTCAAAACCTGACCGTTTGTGCCAATCCCCAGTTTAGAAAGCGCACTGGATGATGACGCGTACAGAATGTCACCAGTGGTATAGGTGGATTGCCCAGTACCACCGTTACTAGCTACAAGCGTGCCCGTCAGCGTAATAGTTCCGCTTGTTGTGATTGGGCCGCCGGATGTAGTCAACCCCGTTGTCCCGCCCGATACATCTACGCTAGTAACAGAGCCAGTTCCTGCAGAGGCCCACACAAATGCACTTCCGTTCCATTGAAGATAAGTGCTTGAAACAGAGGGGGCCGTTATGAAACTTGTAGCAGCTGCACCGGTTTGGTATGCAATGCGGTTTGCAGCACCACCCGCAAGATTAGTAGCAGTAGTTGCGCTACCAACCGAAAGAGACGATTGATTGGTCCACGTTGGCGAGCCTGTACCACCAGACAACAGAACTTGACTTGATGTCCCTGCGGCAGAGAACGCATATGCCGTTCCAGTACCGTAGGGAACAGCACCAGCCGTCGGAGTGGCGCTGCCATTTGTGCCGCCCTGTGCAATGGCAAGTTGCCCTGAAGTTACCTGCGAGGCGGCAATCGCAATTGATGTATTGGTCGCTGAAGTAATCTGGCCCTGCGCGTTGATAGACAGAGCCGGAACTGTAGAAGCCCCACCGTAGTTCCCCGAGGTCACCCCGGTGTTAGCAATGTTGAACGTATACGCCGGTGACTCAGAGAGACCTGTGCCTGCCGAATATGTAATCGGCGCACCAAACTGAGAGAACACAAGCGCCGTTGTGCCTACCGTAATAGGCAGCGGAGTCTGTTGAACCCACGACGTATTAGCTAGCGTCGCCCCAGCGGTAATCAGGAAGAAGTCACCAGCATCAATCTGGTTAACACCAGAGCCTGCGGTGTTGTAATCAGTAGCTCGAGTCAGAATAAATGGGTTCGACCCATCACCAACTTGAGTGACCGTATACACCCCGTTATATGCCTGATTGGCTTGATTCTTAACAAGGATGCGGTTAGCAACAACAACAAGCGTGGCGTCTACAGACAATGCTCCATT
>RGUK01000015.1 GCA_010027825.1 bacterium | reverse complement strand
ATCTAGGCGCCTATCTTGACCCCGAAACTCCCCGGGGTGAACATCGCCCCAGAGCCCCCAGGTGTCCCAAAAGGACTCCCATGCATCCCAACCTACGATGGCCCGATAGTGGTCCTCAATCTCTTGGAATGCCCCCTCCGGCCCATATAGGCTTTCGCTATATGGGCCCGTCGCTATATGGTACGGCCCACCAGCGACGTCTATATGGCGTACCACTACAGTCCCTCCTTTGTTTTGATTGAATGACATTTGTTACACAGCGCTTGCAGGTTTTCCATTGTGTCTTGTCCTCCGCTTTTCTTCGGAACTATATGATCACAGTGAAACGACCTACTAAGCACTACTCCGCACACCTGGCACACCAAGTCACGGTTAAGCACCATCAGCCTTAGCCGTCGCCACCTGTCGCTACAGTAGCCACGCTGGTGAGCGTTGGGCCTGTTGGTGTCTTGGTGCCTCCTGGTTGGCCTGCTTGCCGGCACATGAGACTTTGGTGCTTTGGGCATTACGGAAGTACGCTATCACTGATTGCAACGTTCACGGTGCCGCTGCTGTAGCTGGTGAGCCGTGCCCGGAACGCACCTTCTTTCACCTTGGCCACATCGCCACCGTTGCCGGTATAGGTGTTCAGCGTTACCCAGAGATTTGGACGTACCGAGTTCTCAAACACCAACATACCAGACCATGTGCCGCCAATATGGATCATTGGAGGAGACTGGCCCGAGAACGATAGAGAATCGTTTGTGCTCGTGAAATCCGCCGTGACAACTGCCATACCAAACCTCCTATGCCAAGAGACCGGAACCGGTTGATCCAGACGTTAGACCGCCAGAGCCGCCGCGCAGGTTGATCACATCCACCGGCCCAATGCTCGGCGTCGCCGGCCGACGCCGGCCGAAGAAGTCGTACTCCGGTGCGGGGAGCATGTCAGACTTATCGCTGAACGGGTTGGCGGAGCCAGCGCCCGCGAGGGGGGACTGTGGGTCGAGTGTGTACAGGCCCCCGGACTGCATCCGACGAGCCTCGGTATCTCCGAGGACAAAGACTGCGGGATCGGGGTACGTGTTGTTGACGGTTTCGAGATTCACCAATCCCGGTGCTGCGTCAAAGCCGACCCATGACCCGGCCGACGCCACGAAACACCCAGCAATGGCGACGTTTCGCAGTGTGTCTGTTGAGTTGGTTGGACCACTAGACGCAACATCTGTTGTTCGACAGAGTGAGACTTGCTTTCCAGAAACGGAATTCAAGAGCCTGTCTTTACTGATTATGATTGTATTTGCAAGCCGAAGCTTATTATTTCCGTTCGCCCCGTGAATCTGAAACTTATCCTCGCTCGCTTGGTTGACCGCATGACCCCGGAAGATAAGCAAGCAATTAAGTAGCCGCGTCATCGCTGTAGGGTTGTTATCTAGCGATTGAAACAGTGAAGACCGATCTCCCTGCTCATCTTCAAACTCAAAAATACAGTTGATACATAACGAGTGAAAACCACGAATGGCGTAGGTTATTGATCCGCCAATAGCCCATGCGCGACGCACATAGAAACTAGAGTTAATGAAAATCATTCTTTGGCAACCAAGCAGCGGAAAACTAGTTGTAACTCTTAGCCGGTTGGATCTGTAGCCAATCACAAAAGCACGAATTGACGACGGGATAGCGTTGTCTGTGCCATAAAAAATACTTGTACTATCCTCAGGGAATCCAAAATAGTCTTGGGAAGTCGTCGTGCGGTCAAAAGATCCTCGTTCATCCATGGTGCCGCATTCGATGTTTAGGTAAAGATTGGCTGGCTGGTTAGCTGTGCCTGCGGTATGCCCAAAGAAAGCACCATTGGTTGTAATCGACCCCTTTGTAACAAGCCGGCCACCAGTCCCAATATTCTGCGGCAACAAACCGAAACGCACAAAGCACCGACGGAAGACCGCCTCTTGCTGGCCATCTCCGGCATAGGTGTTGAACGTCGTCTCGCCGTTGGGAGCGTTGTAGCCAAGACCAGCTAGACAACCCTCGACAATATGCGTCCCGCCGATGCCAGACGGTTGCTGGCTGAATGCGTGACCGCCGTTGTAGTATGACTCACAGTTTGATATGTAGGCCACATGCTCCGCTTGGGCGCTATTGCCGCCCGCCTCATTCACTACACCAGACTCATTTGCCTGGTTACCGTTTGCAAGCGTTAGGCCTTGCGTTCCAGCCCCCCAGCCATCAAATCGCAATTCGTCAATCCACACCCCAGAAGATCCGTTTTGGATGCGAATTCCATAGGGTGGAGTAGAGACATTAACCGGAACAGCCTCAATCGTGAAGTCGTTCGGATTGTTTCCATCGAGGTTGATGTAGACCGTAGAACCTGCTACATGAAACGACCATGGATCAAGCCCGCAATTAGATGCATTATCTTGTGCTCTTAACGGGTTAAGCGGGTCATAATCGAGCCGCAGAAATCCAATCGACGTGGCTCCGGACGGATTGTTTGTTCCGCTAGCTGGTACCGACGCGGAGTATGTGTTTCCGCTCACGAGAGACCAAGATCCACCGCCAGCGATCCAGCGAACCGTAAAATGAGAAATAATCGGCCGCTGCACCAATACAGAATTTGTCGTCAACGGTCCATAAGCCCCGAAATGAACATTAGGAGCCGTCAAGGTGATGCCAGTTGCCGATCTAAACGTATCTCCCCGACGGAAGAGAATCGAGTAGTTCCCGCCGCTGTTGGCTCCGATGTGACTAATCACCTTGGCGTAGGTCTGCCAAGGCGTGGACGGACTTGTGCCGTTGTTCGAGTCGTTACCGTTGGCTGCCACGTAGTAGATGGTTGGCCGCTTGAAGACGCATTGCCGCTTCCGTCGTGAAATGTACTCATCGCACCACCGCAAGAACGCCATCGTGTGCGGGGCGGGTCGAGTGCCACAGAGGGTTTCGGCAGTTGTGATGGTCGGCATGCTATTTAGCCTCCGGTGGCCAATTGACTGAGTTGGGGATTTCCACCCGCTGCTCTACCACGTTGCGATAGACGCTAAGACGATCGATCAGGTTCCAGCCAAAACTCCACCCCTCGTTGTCGCGAGATTTCTTTTGCACAATTGCGGCGCGGAGATTAGAGAACTGACAACCACCGAGATAGTTGTCAATCGCACACCCCCAGAAGTAGATCCCTGATTTACCATCATCGAATCGACACCGCAGGAAATTGTTTTCGATGATTGCGTTTCCGATCCGAACATCTCCAAGAGAGTCTCCGGGCTGGTTATTAGAGATTGGTCGATGTAGCTTGAGTGTGAATGTTGGCGAATTTGACTGACGATCCATTTCAGTGATGCGTGCCCAACGACCATCAGGACGGACGACGAAGTAGCCTGGCCGGATTTGGTTTTGATTGCTGTTCGCTGATAGGCCCGTCACGGTTGCTACCGTGCCATCAAACCGGGCTGTCGCCTGAGCGCATTCCATCGACTCATAGAGAAGCCCTTCGCTGGCCCCCTGGCTTGTGCCGGTGCGGTATTGGTCGCACTCCCACCACGTCGTTTTCTCTAGTGGCGGACCAAAGCAACCGCCTGTTGGCCCGCGGTCGATATCGTGCCAAGAGCATTGCCAGATGAGATTCTGCTGGCCGCAGAGAGCATTTCCAATCTGCCCATCGTTTCGCCCACGCGGACAAGTGAATTCGCAGTCGTAGAAAATGTTCTGGCAAGAATCGTCCATTGGTTCGCGTTCAATGCAAAGCCAAGCGTTGAATTTACAGTGTGCGAAGAAGCACCCGCGAAACCCCCGTGACACTACCCCTTGGCCTCGATATCGCAGATCGTGAAATTCCATTCCAGTCACATGAATACCAAGTGACCAGGGGATGTTGATTCTTGGATTGTTCGCCCGCATGATCGCCGTGGCCGGGCAATTCGATGATTCTGGAATAATGATTCTTCCATTCTTCACACCCGAACCCAGACCATAGCGGAGGATCTCCGTTCCCACGAATCCGGGACCAGGTACAACGGTCGCTCCTTCCAGGTCGAGTGTTTGCGAGTCCGTGACGATAATCGGTTCTGAAATGACGCGCGTCGTTCCGAAATTCGTGAATTCAGATCGTCCGCGATTGACCGGAATGAAGGTGTTGTAGGTGGTGGAGACATCATCCCATCGAGTGAGTTTGACCGCCGCATTCGAAGTAGCCGGCAGGCCAGTCCGAAACCAAGCACGCTGGATACAATACAGACCTCGATTAGTGTCATGTCCGCTTGCCCCCGTCAGTGCGTCCCACGTCCCCTCGGTGCCGTTGATCGAGATCTTGTTGGCTTTGCCGGCCTGCGACCACCCTTCCGTTTCGACCCATAGATTTCGGCCCGTAACAATGATTGACGGGACATCCCCATGAATGAAATGGACCGCGTGAATCTCAGGCGGTGGAGCCTGCACAATCAATGAAATTCCGATGAATACAGAAAGCATTTTCACCTCATCACAAAGTTTGGTTTGGGTGCCGCCGCGACTGGTTCGCGGTGCCGAACTTGTTCGGGGTGGAGCCGCTTGTAGGCTCGTCGCACCTGCCGCAGTTCACTGTCCCGCAGCGTGCGAAGGATCTGCCATCGGCCGCGACGATCCCGCGTTGGCACCAATTGTTCGATTCGCGCTGCGACGATAGAATCAACCTCGTCTTCGCTCCAATGCTCGATTGCTTGGCCGATCAACCGAAACAGCTCGTCATAGCTGTATCCATAGATGACGTTCGCATCTGGTTCGTTCTGCAAGCAGAGAACGATTGTCAGAAAAGCACCCTGATCAACCAACCGCATCACTCCTCCACCCAGTAGAACTGACATCCGCTCGGCGTGCAGAATTGCCGGTAAACCCATTTCGGCTTTTGCACTTTTGTTTGGACGATTGCCGGCTTCGTCGCCGCTGGTTGCCCGCAATGACAATCTGGACATTTGCAGCAATCGCAGCCCTCATCGAGAACCGATAAATCCCACGAGTAGCTAGGGGCTGATTGCGTAGTGAGAATCGTCAGATCCCAGTTGAAACCCGTCGCGGTAATTGCGACGCAAAGAATCATTGCGGCCATGATCGGGCCCTTTCTCCATGAGAATGTCAAGATCCCAGTCCCAGTTGACCGGGAAGCCCTTGAATGCGGAGATCGCGAACGAATCACCCTGTTTTACCATGCGGTCAACCACTTTGGCCGTTGTCCAGAATGAACCCGGTGGGTCATTGCCGGCAGGCTTACCGTGTGCGTCTGGCCCCCACGAATTGAGGATGCAAAAGCACGGCTCGGGTTGGTTGTCGTAACCAATGATGCACATCTGATGCGCCCACTGGCCGGACGGGGTAAGCCAAAGTTTGTTGTTGCTAATCTTCCCCCGCATTGTGAAGCCTTGATTCGATGCGACAGTGACGGGGTAGCCGTTGATCATAGCATCGCGAACTTGCTGCCACGAAGTGACCTGAGCAACGGATTGGACGGGGAATTCTTTCGCTACAGGAAGGAATTTTTCGAAGGCAGATTTCTTGCATCCCCACTGCTTAGCTACCGACCCCGAGTACGACGGCACACTAGATTCATCGGCAAACAGCACGCCATAGTCCTGAATCGCCGCCGCCGCCCACGAGCCAACCGAGCCATCAGAACTACATCCCAGCCGACCCTTGCCGACCAGGACACGCGATGTTCCGTAGATGAACGGTTGAAACACCGGACGATATTTGATCGGGTCACTGAGTGCTTGCACGCACTCCAAATACATGATCGCATTGGCCGCACCGAATGAAACGCAATCGCCGATTTGCTGGGGGAAGTTGGTGCGTCCCAAAGGACTGACCTCTTGTCCTGGGGCACCGCCTCGGCTTCTTTCCGGGTGTCCCAGATCACGAAAGGGACGAATTTCCCTTTCAGTTCTGCGAATGCGTCATGCGCCGCTTCTTCCCCAGCCCATCCGCACAAGCCGGGAATATCTGATTCCTTGATCGATGATTCATCGGGTGGCGGCTGCGGCGGATGATCGGGCTCAACTGGCTTCCAGAGAATCGTTGTGACCGCCACCGCGAGTACTGCAATCGTTAGTGCCGCGACTGCAAGGGCACCGTTTTTGATGTTCTGGAAGAATCGTTCTGTTTGTGGACTCATCGTTTTTCATCTCCACGGATTTCATGTGTCACCCACGCGAGCGACATCAGCACCACAAGCCCACAAGACGAATAGCCCCAGCATCGGAGCAAAAACACGAACGCATCAACGAGCTTGTCAATCTGCTCGAAGGTCATTTGACCGCATCCAGTCCAGCCACCAACTCATTCCCCGCCGTGACCCAATCCGCAGGGGGGCGGCTTCGAAAACCCTGTCGATTGAGTTCGGCCGCAAGGTCTTTGCGAAACTTGTCCCACGAGGGGCCACGCTCACGAATCGCTGACGAGAGGGACGGGAGAAGGTCAGCCGCCTTCATCGTGCCGGCCGCGTAGGCTGCAAGCATCCCTTTAACCGCACCGCTTAGAGCCGCCGCGCCGGCAGGATCGTTGATTGGCTTGGCGTTCTGGTATGCCCACGCTGCAAGCTTAAATTGGCCATCAGGTAGAGGGCTCGGGGCTGGAGGAGTGGGCGGCAATGGCAGTGGAAGCGGTCCAGGGCCGGGGGTCGGGGATGGCCCTGGACCGGGTGGGGTGACTCCATCGAGAATGTCGATCGTCGTCATGACCTGCGATTGTCCGCCGGCTTCAGGAAACTCCACAAGGTAGACGACGTACCGACCTGGGGGGCCGGTGAAGATCAGTTGATTATCAAGGAAAATCGAATCTGCTTTGTCCGGTGGAAAGGCGAACCACGCGATCTTGGATTTCGCATCGACCTTCGCGGTGAGCTTGATCAGCCGGCCTGTCGGCGACTGCGAAGGACCATCGATGCCAGCCGCATTGACCTGCGATACCAACAACAACAACACTGCTGCCACACCGAGCCAAACTTTGATTGATTGGAGAAGGATCGGGCCGACGTACCGCAGAATTGAAATCAGCACGAACGCCACTGAAGCCGACCCGACCGCCTGCGCGGGGGTATCACCCCATACTCCGAGAATGATCCCATCATCGGGCCGATTGAGATACGCGAGAATTGCCGTCACCGCCGCTGCGACAAGCATATCGACCAGGCGATACCCAAACCGCGTGGCAAGCTCCGCATACTCCTTGATCTTCTCGGGGCTGGCGAATCTCGACAGGACGTAAGCCAGTAGTTGCTCAAACAATTTCTTCGTCATCACCCCTCCGTATTTCACCACCCGGAACCGAACCCATTTAGCTTTCGCCGATATTGCGCGATTCGTTCGCGGGTGGATGTATTTTCAGCCGTGATATAGGGATCACTCCACACCGCGCGAGGCGGAATTTCATCACGGCCAAGGTACTCCTCCTGCACATGGCAGGTGAGCTAAGATGGGGCTTCATGCCCCCGCCATCCATGGCACACCATCCATAACTAGTTTACCGGTCAACCGTGCCCGCGTACGGGACTTCGACGTAGTGTATTCGATGGGTTGGGAAATTAGATATGCAAACTCAGCCATAGTCCGACGGACGGAATGTTGTGGTTAGTTGGTGGCTATCTCGTCTTCGATCAGTTCATCAAACAATCCAGGAGTGTCGTCTTGTTTTTCTTCCTCTACATCCTCTTCGATCAATGTGTACTCTTGCCTTGATGGGACTTTTGCCGCGCATCGATCGCACTTGCGATAGGCTTTACCTGTTAGCTCACCAATCGTATCTGGTCTTTTCAGGCCGTCGCATATCAGCCATCCCCTCTTGCAGTGCGGGCAAAGCCGATCACTGGGGATGAGTCGAGTTCGCTTCATCATCCCTCCAGGAAAATCTCTTTTGCCTCGACGTTTCCGTATTTCCCATTAATGACCGCAAAAAGTTGACAAGGCTCTTGATACTCGGCTTTGATGAATAGGCTGTATGCGTCGTACCCAACAAGAGAAGGGCACGCAACCCATCGTTTTTGATTTGTGAACTGGTGGTAGTGACCAAAGAATGTTACATCGGCTAGTCGCGTACGGTCCCATGCGTGAATAGCTTTGTTGACCGGAATAGAAATCCCGCCGCTACCGCCACTATACTTGATCGCGTGGCCGTGGGTAAATCGGATCGTCCGACCGTGGACGACTTGGTAGCAGTGGAGAGCTTTCGACACGTCGAATGTAATACCCTTCCTCCCACGAAAGCGGCTTTCAATGTCACGATAAACAAAATACTCGTAAGAGTTCTCCGCCGCCGTCGCTACCCGCATTTTGTGTGTTGTGCGTCCATGGTTTCCAAAGACACAAGGAACAACGATTTCTTTGCATCCCGACTCTTTTAGCAGGAATTCCAAACCGCTTACAATCCAATCCTTTGCAATAATTGCCGATTCAATCGGCGAAGCCTCATCCGATTCCAGAAGTTCCTCATGAATCGCGCCGCTAATAAGATCTCCGAGAATTGCTACAATGAAAACGTCAATCATTGCCTCTTTGCGTGCAAGATCCAATCGGTCAAGGGCCTTCTGAAAACAACGCTTCACCCGCCGCTCAGCAATTCGAAGATTGAATTCGTTAAGCCCGTTTGTCTTCTCCAACTCAACCGTCTCGCCAATGTGCCAGTCGGTAAGAACCAAGACTGCCGTTGATTCGCCTTTCGTCCGCGAAAGTTTGCGGGTGATTAAATCTCGGTTGGGCTCGCAGTCAATTGCATCAAGGAACTGAGACCTCCGCTCCGTGATTTCAAGTTGTTGCATCAACTCCCGTTCGCGTGCTGCAAGTCGTGCGACGTTTTCTTTGAGCCGATGAATCACTCGATCTTTGTCTAAGATCTCAGAGTGGTGTTGCTTGCTGGTGATGCGGTCTTTGATGCTCACTTGGCTCTCCCTTGCACAAAACGCCGGAAGCTACAATGACTCAAATTTAGTCCAACGTGCTCATTCATTGCATCACACACCGCCGACAAGGGATCGCCAGGATTCTCATGAGAGAACTTCAGGTACTCATCAACAATCTTTCGTTGTTTGATGTTTAGCCTCTCATACCACGTTTTTTGGCCGACTTTGCGGGTATGCTTCGCAACCCGTTTCTTGATGTCAGGACTTACCATTCTTTCCTCCATGCAATAACGCCTGGTTAAAGAAGTTCGCTTTCGTCAGCGCGCGAGCCTGCGCGTTAGCTACTCGAACAATTGCCTCTTCATCGAGATCCCAAACCGCAGCATGTGCGATCTCGTGAAGAATCGTTTCTTTGGTCTCTTGCTCAGACATCCCCAGAGCAATGCGAATACGTCGGGAAATGATATCACAGTCGCCCATGTGGTTGTCCGGTAGCTCCTGGGGATCAACAAAGATGATCCGCCATCGCTTTCCGGAAATCATCTGGGTAAATGACCGCGATGAATCAGACATTCGCTTTCCGATCGATAATCATCTGCAACGTATTCCAGTAACCCGCACCATCCACGCGGTTATCCCGTTTCGGCTTGTGAATCTCGCGGGCGATCTTGACCATATTCATAATCAGCGGCCAGTCTTCAACTTCAAATGGTGCCAAAAGCTTGTGCTTAAATGCCGCATTGACCATGCCAACAACCTTCGCAAAATCGTCAGCGGGGTGGCCGTAGTCTTCGTTGCGGTCGCGTGATGTGAGTTGCTTTGCTTCATCAAGAATCGATGTGCCATCAATCAAACCGTCTTCTGCCGGCATGATCGTCGGGTCTCGACCTTCGATGAAATCGTCAACAGGGGAATCTCCCAGCCAGATTGGAAGCCCGAGCGATTCCGCACAATCGACCTCCATGTCCGAACCCTTGCTTTCACCAGGAAGCCGAATTAATCCAGATGAGCAAGCAATGATAAAAAAATCCCGAACAATCCATTCGTCGTATTCATGCGGAAACCTCGCATGCCAATGATGAGTTTCCACGATCGGCGAGTAAACGACATGGCCCGCCGACATGAGCCGCTCGGCAGCGTCTAGGTGCCGCTCGTACATTCGCTCGGGGTCAATTGAGTAAGGACCAGCTAAATAAAACATGCGATTCCTTTCTAATGAATCTCTCGAACTGAGATGAACGCTGATGGCTGCGAGGTTGGCGAATATTCTTTGCTCGCGACAACCTTTATGATCTGCGAATCGTCGATGTACGCAATGCCATTGAGTGCGTCGGCAACTGCCTTGTAAAGATTGTCAAGGTCAGGCTTTTTGGTACATGGTTTAACCTGCCCTGGCTTCATCGACTTTGGCCGCTTCATGTGGAAATCCACCCTTAATTCCACACTCCCTTCGAACAGGTATTTTGCCGGACACCAGAACGCGATAGCCTTTTTCCATGCGTGAATCGGATGATCGGCAGGAATGTAGTTCCTGCCCGTCTTCGTGTGTCGCTGCCGAGGCTGCGCGATTGGCTCGCCTGGGACGACAAATGCAATCATTCATCACCCCCGACCAATTGGCCAATCGTGATGTCATCGAGCTTGCGCTGTAATTGGTCGCAGTGATGACGCAGCCGCTTGTTCTCGTCGGCGACAGGGTTCACTAATCGACGCAGCCGATAGACTTCATCGATCGCATCGAGCATGAGTTCCTCCACCTTATTGTCCCCGCACCGACGATGAGTGCCGCCGCTCTTTGCGGGGTGGAATTTGATATGCGTGCGCCATCGCTTGACGTACGTGCTGTTCAAGCGTGCAATAAAATCAATCTCCTCCATTAGAATTCAAACTCCTCTCTGCTTCCTATTTGCCACGATGATGCCATCACCCTGCCGCCTGACTCGACAGCAAGCTGATCTTCAGCTGACAACCCGCCGACGCCATACCACGCGGTCACAACTTCACTCTGATGCCGATGCAACCATTCGTTGCCGCGTTGTGACGCCGAGCAGCAACAGGGAACCCCAAACACCTGAAACTTCCACCGAGGGTCGGGCGGGATTGGATTGCCGTCTTTGTCTTTCCTTTTCTTCCAGTAGACCTCGTGCACATGTCTCATGAGAAACGGACAACACCCCGAGAATATCAACGCTGTTCCGCTGTCCCGGCAAAGATTGCAGTCCCACGTCTCAGACTCTTCGCGCCGCTTAATGCGATCGGAGATTGCAATCCGTGCCACCTCGCGGGAATGTTGCTCAGGTTTCATCTGTGAATTCACAGATCGCATGTAATCGGTTGCAATCTTTGCCTCATCGAGCGTGACATCTTCTAAATCACGCATGATGAAATTCCAGCCGTAGTGGGCTGATTGCGTCGAAGCCTTTCGCAAGCCACTATAAACCCGCTCAAACGCGGGAAACGCGGCCGCGTGGTAAGCAAACCAGGACTTGCATTCATCGTGCGTCATCGGTGCTCCTAAAATGGAAGGTCGTCAGTCTTCACTGCCACCGCTGGGGAGTACGCCCCCTCGATCAATTTCGTAACTGTCTCGCCGCGTAGAAACCAATCGATGTTAGCAACCCACCCGCGATCGTTCTCCCCCCGAAGGAACGGGCTCCCACGAATCAGCCCGAGTGCCGACAGGTAATTCTCCCGCCAAAAGTCTGATTTCCACCTTTGCCTTATAACCCGCCTACGCGCCTCGCTAAGGCATTCGCACCGCGGCAATGACAATTCACTCGCGATCTTGTTCCAAGTGTCTGTAATAGACGAATAGGGCGGTTGTATGGCATTTGGCTTTGGTGATGAGCATTCAACTACAACATCGGGGGGAGAGTCGGCGACAGCCGACGGAGACGCGACAGCGTTTGTGTATCCCTTCCCTTCCTTTCCTTTAGACTCCCTTAGACTAGACTCCGGGGGTGAATGGTCGTCGACCGGTCGTCGAATGGTCGTCGACTGGTCGTCGAATTCATGCTCTAAGGGGTGTGGGTATTTCTTATTCTTCTTCTCGATTTTCTGGTGATGCCATCCCGTAACTAGCCAATAGGAACGACCTTGCGTTGTGTATTGTCGAATCAATCCAGCTTGAAGCAGTTCGGAAATTAAAGATTCGATTTCCTGGGTGGTGATGGAGTCGCCTGGGAAAACTTCCATCTTGATCTGTTTGCATGATGCTGGATGGATTCCATAGTCGTCGCAGAAGTTCCACATTCCGACGAACAGTAGCCGAGCGGTCGGCGAGCAGTCGACGACTTGCTCGGAAGTCCAGAACTCAGGTTTGATTGTTCGTATCCGAGCCATCCGTTGACCTCGTATGTATCCGTTCTCAAATGTGGCCGCAGCCGGCCAGACTCACCACGTTGATCGTTCGCGGAGTTTCCATCCCCTAGGACGCTTTGCACGATCAACGTCTGGTGAACGGTGGGCAGGTGACGCCACACCGTTTCAGCCTAGGGTTAGGTGATTTGGTGTTAGTGTTTCATGTGATGTCCCTCAAAAAGAACCCTTGCCATGCCTTGCCAAGCCTTGCCGGGACTTGCCGTGCCTCGCCAAGCCAAGCAAATTAGTTTTGATTCATTCATCAGCATCAAAGAGAACCCTTGCGTTGCGATGCCTCGCCGTGCGCTGCCGGGCCTTGCCGTGCTAAGCCCAGACGAGCCAAGATTCCTACTTCTGAAAGTGTTCCAACGCCTTCGCCATCGGAAGTTCAGCGCCGGAATTCTGCACAGCCGAAAGAAGATTCTTCTGTACCTTCTTCGTCCCAGCCTGCTTCATGACGTGCAGTATTGTGCGTGTCGTGTTGACGAACACTTTCTCTTGATCAGACAAGGATTCGTACTCGATGTTTGCTGATCGCCTGAGAGTCCGGCCAGCTTGCTTACTCATGCGGACACACTTCGTCGCGAGACTTTCAGGTTGGCTCGATGGCGGCAACCGCTTGATGCCGACCGAGTGAACCGCTTCAAGCCAAATCCCGTGGTGGTCTCTCTCGGTCATCCGTCGAGCCGATGCAAGCCACCCACGAAAGCGTTCTGATATCTTGTTGACTCCGCAGATTGACGCGAGTTCGTCGTATGTGACAACCTCGTCATGTGTTAATTTTGAAAGTCGATTTGCAATCAACTTGGTTTCCGTTCGAACTTCAGAAATTGATTTCACTGTCATTGTTTGCTCCATTAAAAGAAGATCCTTGCGTTGCGTTGCGTGGCCTCGCCGTGCAGGGCCATGCCCGGCCCTGCCGAGCCATGTTGTTTTGTTGGCGGCATAAAAAACCCTTGCCTTGTGATGCCCGGCCGCGCCGCGCCACGCCACGCCATGCCTAGCCCGGCCTCGCTATGTTTATTTGTTACGGTGCTCTCGCGTTTCCCATTTAATTCGACTCCAAAAAACCTTGCCATACCTTGCCATGCCAAGCCGTGCTTGGCCGTGCCCAGCCACGACTTACCAAGCCGGTGTTTCCACTAAACCTCCTTCACAGACAGTACTTCAAACCGTCCGTAAAAGCCGTTGTTTCGCGGGCGGAAACGACCCAACCCGATGAATGACCCAGCCGCTTCTAGGTGCCGCCGGAAGACATCAAGAGTGATAATCTCATCGACGATGTAGAATGTTGCCTCGCCGCTCCATTCTGCAATCAGAGGCATACACTTCTTCACCCGCTTGCCGTCACCACGATTACCGTTGGATGGTAGGAACAACCACTCGCCATTTACGTCTTCCTTCTTAATCGGAAGGATAATCGGGCTTGTGACGATGAGGCCGGCTTCGAAGTGCTTTTTGTAGTTTGATTTTCCTTTACCAGGAATTTGAATTCCCATGTACTTGGCCGCGTCAGAAAGACAGTTCTTCAGCGCCATCGGAGGGATGTAAACATTGCCGTCCTTGTTGACGTGGAGTCGCTCCATCCAGGTGCGTTCTTCGTACTCTGCTGGAAGCTCGCGTTCGAGCTTCGGCACTTCGTAGAACCGACTTTGGGAATAAGGACTGATACTCTTGAGTGATGCTTTGACAGTTCGCATGAATGATTTTCCTTGTGTTGAATTAAATCCTTGCCTTGCCATGCCGTGCCCAGCCTTGCCCAGCCAGGCCGTGCCCGACCGTGGTTGCTTCATCAGTGTTTCATTGCCAACCCCCTTAAAGAATCCTTGCCTTGCGTTGCGGTGCCTTGCCCTGCCAAGCCCTGCCAAGCCGCGCCCCGCAAGGCCACGGCATCCGCACGCGCCGGCCCCCGCCGCCGGCACCATCTTGGCTTTGCCATTGCTCCCGATTCATCGTGAATCGAAAGCCCGCTCGCGTGCGTGCGTTCAACCCATCGTGGGATTAGAACGGAATCTCGTCCGACGGCGACTCCTCGCCACTCTGAGTTGGTGCGGTCACAGGTTCCTTCTTCGGCGGAGATGGCTTCGGCTGAACCGCCTCGACCGATTTCTTCGGTGGATTCTTCGGTACGAACTTTTTCATCAGCCGGTCAAACTGTGACAGGGTGGATTCGTCAACCGGTTGCTTTGGCCGGTCGATATTCCAGTTGAAGTAGATCTTCCCCTTGTATTCACTCTGTCGGCAATGGACCTTAATCTCGATCCCCGACCACGACGCCGACAAAAACTCATTGACTGTCCCGACAAATCCGATTGATTCCAAATCCGACATCGCGTACTTGATCGAGTCCTCATTGGACCGGATCAGATTGAAGTTGACGTATTGCGCGTCGAATTGTGACACGTCGTAGTCACCATCAGGGCCATGCCACAATATGGGTTGGATCTGAAAGTACAGTCGGAGGTATTCTTCGTCCTCCCTGGTTCGCTTCATCGCGTGGCCAGCCTGCAAGATCCTCGCTGTGTAAGTTCCGTTTCGGTAGCTCATTGTTTACCCTTTCTGATTCTGTGTCTTCGCTTGTTTCATTGCTTCAACCAGGTTCGCGTAGCACTCCTGCGCGCTCCGCCCCATTTCAATTTCTGGAGGTAAATTGTGCCGGTTCTTCGCGTGCCATGCCGCCGAGCCCTCGGTGTACATGACGCGCGTCTGGGAAATTGCTTTTCCCTTTTTGTCGCTGCTCTTGTCGGTCTTCACCTCGACTTCAGCGTTGCAGAACAGAACAATATCGGACCATCCGTACAGAATATTCCAGGTCTTTTCATGCATGTCGGGTACGTACTGGTCGTAGTCGGGGCCGACAGGATTCTTGAAGTTCTTGACCTTCGTGTGACACAAAAGCACGATTGTCATTCCGTTCATCCGCAAGCGATCGAGACGGATACAAAGATCTTTGACCTTGGGTAGCGACACTTCGTAGCCGCGCATGAATGAAGAGAAGCCTTTGTCCCCCCAGTCGCCCCCGAATTGCGAGTTACAAACGCTCTCATGAATCAGCTTTTCAACCCCATTCAACACGTCGATACACAGCGTCTTGTATGGGTGGTCATTGCTCGCCAACCAGTCAAGAGCGTCGGCGACATCCTCGTAGGACTGCGCCTCATAGAACGTCTTACCGTCATGCTCGAAAGGCATAATCGGTGCGGAGCAAATGCCGGCCGACTCCAACACCTGTAGGCCAGATTCGCCGCGAGATTGAATGAACACCGGGCTTGGGAATTGTGCGGCAAGGGAAGTCTTTCCGATACCGGCTATTCCGTTGATGACGATCCGATGGGAAACTTTTTCTTTAGGTCGATTCGAGATCGACTCCAACGTGAACCGCTGCGTCTTGCGCATCGGCAGCATTCCATTACTCAACAGACACCCCCTTCAGATAAATGCGTTCGCTTTCTGGGGCCAGACGGTCGGACCAGAAGTTATTCATCGCGACATGAAACGCCGTGCCAAACCCCAGCGAAGACGATTCACACATCGGCTTGAGACCATCGACGTAACGGTAGCGGTACTTGCGTTCGCATTGACGAAACATCGATAGGCTTGAGTTGGTCAGGATCTTCAACCCGTCTCCCTGGTCCTCTAATTCAGAGTGCCCAGGTGACTGCACGTAATCAAAGGTCGATCCTTCACGCACACACAACGGAAGGTATTCGCATGTGCGGTTATAAAGCGTGCAAGAGTGTGGCTCGCCCGTCTTGTAAAACCGGCCGTCGGTTTCACACTCACGAATTCGTGTCGAAATCCCAAACAATTCCGACGCATACTCGTAGAGGTCTTCATTGGTTCGCGGCACAATCTGACGCTGAAAGTACTTACCAGGTGTTGCCCGGATATCGGATAGCACACGAGCCGCGTAGTGCTCGGGCTGCTCTGCATCAGGTACATACCCCATGTCAATCAAGACGCCGTGGTACGTGCCAAACATTTCCAGTTCTTTCTTTTCCTCCTTGGTAAGCTTGCGTGGCCTGATGGTCGGCTTCTTGATGACATCCCAGACACACCCGTCGATCTCAAGGCCAAGTTGCTTGAGTGCAAGTTGGTAATGAGTTGGCTGGGTTGCGTTCCTGAGACGCATCCAAAAGGGGGATGCTTGGTTCTCAATATCCTCCGAGGTGGTCTTGTGATCCATCAACCAGATCTTTCCTGGTTGCATTGGATCGTCTACGAGTAGGTCGATCTTTCCGGAATACTCATAGGTCTTTGATGTGCTCACCCGCTTGCTGTGCGGGTTAAAGATCGGCAAGCGGAACTCTTGCTCGATGGCGACTGCTCGAAAAGTATCGCGTGCGTAGTGCTCGCGATAACCTGTAATCAATGCGTCGATGGTTGCACGGTCGTAGGGGTCGATATCACTCATCTTGTGCCGACCCCTTCTCTTGCAATCCCATCGAGACGTATTGCTCGATAGCCTTCTTTAATTCGTCGCGCTTCTCCTTCACCTGTGTTTTCAGGTCCACAAGCTCGTCTTCGAGCTTCTGTACCCATGCCGCATGCTCGGAGAAATCCTGGACGGTTGCTTCGCTCATACTCTCTCCTGAAAAAGTGGTTGGCCTTTGTCTGCTCGCCGGCTGTAGCGTGCAATGCGCCGCTTGTATTCCCGCGCGGGAAGCTCCACCGATTCGCGAATCTTTGGTGGTCGCTCGATCCCAATCACACGGAATGCTGCTTGCCGGCTGTCGCGGCTGAGATTTAAATCGCTCTCCATCCTTGAAGCCCTCGAAGGTTCCTACCTAGCACCGGTCATCTACGCGGGCTCTGTATCCACATCCCCGCGAGCACTTGGCTAATGCCGTTGGCCGTCGATGACGATTAGTATGATAGAAGCGATGGACTTAAAATTCAAGAGCACCCATTGAATTTTATCGGCAACGATTATAAGATGATGGTGGGTCAAGAAAAGGAAGGGAAAAATGATCAAGCCAATCAAGGTATCTCCGAAGTGGTTGACGTGCGCCGAGGCCGCGTTTGTTCTCGGTAAGGGTCAATCAACCATCTGGCGATGGGCGGTTGCCGGCAAGCTGGGGGCGGAATGCGTTACGTCCAACGGTCGGCAGACGTATCGCATTCCGCGCGAAGAAGTGGAGCGAGCTAAGAAGCGAATCGCTGAAGGCTTACCCGCTATTTCGTGAGTGAAGCTGCTCAAACGCAATGTCAAGGATGTGGCTAATGGTTCGCGAATGCTCTTTATCCTGGAGTAACGCCTCAAGCTTTTGCTGCGGGGTGATGAGGCTTGATGGGTCAAAGTCAGGATTGACCACCACTTTGCCTTTGATCAGTTCCCCAGGGATAACGCCGATGCCGTTACAAAATCGCTCAAACAGGGGGGTGATCTTATCAGGTAGTTGCATCGAAAGAAACTGTGAGATTCGGGACTCTTCGATACGAAGAATCTTCGAGACAAGGGACGCTCGCAAGCCAAGATCATTCAGCCTCTCTTGCAGTGCCGTGAATTTTACTGGCTTTGCTTTAGGTGACATCTCGAAGTACGCTCGCAAACGGTTGACAGTCATGACACACCCTCTCGCGGGGGCTATTGTCCGCGAAAGACAGATCTTCATTATCGCAACAACGGAGCCCACCACCCAGCCAAAACTGGACGGCATCATCGCGATACCAAAACGATTGCAGCGAAATGAGTTGCGTTGGGCCGCCGGCCCCGACTCCATGGCAGGAACTTCCGGCACTCCATGCCGACCATCAGAATCTACCGTACACGCGTTCAGGTTTCAAGATCAACCAAGGAGGGTTTTGGAATGAGCAATTCAGCTAGGGATGCCAACCACGGGAACCTGGTCATCGGGAGGTTCCCTGGTGAGTCGGTGGTTCTGTTTGTCGGCGATCATCGAGTGACCGTGACTGTGTGTGCGGTTCGCGGGAACAAGGTTCGGCTTGGGTTTGAGGCTCCGAAGGAAATGGCGATCTTACGGGGTGAAATCGAGAAAGAGTACGTGACGTTTGAGTAGGGGCTAACTCATGGACGAGATCAACTCAGGACCACGCGAGCCGAACGGATGCGCGGGACTCGTTATCGTGGTTCTTGCGTGGCTGGCGGTTGGAGCGTTCGGGGTGGGGATTTGGATTGGAGGTAATTACCAATGAGTGACAATGACGTGACACAAACGACCTACGATTTTGGCTACGGTCCTATTGCTGCCCATCGGCACGTCAATCCAGACTGGTCGGAGGGTGGATGGGTCGCGGATTCGGCGAGGGTTGGCAATAGAGTCTACATACATCCGACTGCGACAGTATCGTATGGCTGCTCACTGGGGGATGGCTGCTCACTGGGGGATCGCTGCTCACTGGGGTATCGCTGCTCACTGGGGGATGGCTGCTCACTGGGGGATGGCACCAAATGGATCACGTCACCGCCGCAGATGCATCTGCGGTACACATTTTTGCACATTTCACGACCCGGTGTTATCCGCTCTGGATGTGTCGAAATTGCATTCGCTGATGCGACCGATGAGCGAATTCGAGAGGAGTGCAAAAAAGCTAAGTACAGCGACGAAGTCACCGAGCAATACGTACGTGCGATTCGCTGGATGATTCAGGGGTGCGAAAGCGGTGCGTTGTATCAGGGGGAAATAGCGGAGGGTACTGAGTAATGCAAGGGCGAGGCGCAGTTTCAATTCCGAAGTACCTTGAGCGAGCAATAGAGGTTTGTTATTCCAAGGGTTTTTTGATCGATCTCGTGTGCGACCTTGCGAGAAAAGAACTTGGTGAGGACGCAACACCCGAGCAGATAGCCAACTGGTTGGACAAACAATCAATACCGGTCTACTTCATGATAGATCAGAAACCAAATAGGTCGGTAATTGGGGAGATAAAGAAGCAGCTCAAAGCAAGTGCGTTGTATTTAGAGAAGTGCATGCAGGAGAAGCGATGAAGCTGGCTGAGATGCTATTTGATGGATTGGAGCAAGATGACTACGTGCTCGAAAGCTTAGTGTATAAGTCATTAAACATCCCGGAGCGAGATACCATCCGCGTCGAGATCCACAGCATCGACGACCAGCCGGCCTGGTCAGAGACTCCGCCCAAGGGCTGGGGCGTCGGGTGGTGGGTGAGATGTGTCCCAGGCGACAAGTTGGAAGGTATTGTGATTCGTCGAATACCAGGCGATCCAAACTGTATTGAAGTGCTGGCAAATGGTCCGCTCGGCTGGGGCGTGTATTCACGTGCCGATTACAACATCACCGCCTACGGGCCACGGGTGGAGGTGCCGAGGTGAGTGAACTGTATTGCGGGGACTGCCTAGAGCTAATGCGATCAATGTCATCGGGATCGGTTGACATGGTAATAACCAGCCCGCCGTATGAAGACCTTCGCACATACGGGATTGATTTTTCGCTGTCGGGAGAGCAGTGGGTTTCATGGGCTGTCGAAAGGTTTCTTGAATGCTATCGGGTTTCTCGTGGACCTGTCTTTTGGGTATTACAGGGGAAAACAAAAGGCTTTAGGTGGTCGTCGACCCCAGCTTTGTTGATGGCCGACCTGCACCGCGCGGGCGTGAATCTGAGATGTCCACCTATCTACCATCGAGTCGGCATCCCTGGCAGCGGTGGGCCAGACTGGCTTCGATGTGACTATGAATTCATTATCGCAGCAACCCCGACAGGAAAGCTTTGGTGGTCCAACAACACGGCAGTCGGGCACCAACCGAAATGG
>RGUK01000140.1 GCA_010027825.1 bacterium | reverse complement strand
AACATCAGCATTCTGCTTGATAGCATAACTATTTCCCCTGCTGAAGCAGCGCGCGTGCAGGAGGCGGTAGAAAAGGCCTTTGCCATCAATAATGGCTTGTGCAGCGTGCTTGATCCCAAAGGTACTGAACACTACTTTTCATCCCTGCGCATTTGCTTGGAATGCGCACAGTCGTTCCCCGAGTTGGAGCCACGCTTTTTCTCCTTCAACTCTCCTTTGGGCGCCTGCCCAAGCTGCCATGGGCTTGGCTTTACCTACAACCCTTGGGATGCTTCTGGTGACCAAGAGGGCGAGGAACCATCTTTCTATATGCGTCTGCAAGAGCGCGAACGCGTGTGTGAGGCCTGCCATGGCAATCGCTTGCGTGATGAGGCACTTGCCGTGACGGTGGGGGGCAAAAACATTGCCGATTTCTGCGCAATGGCTATTGGTGACCTGCTGGCTTTTTGTCGAACGCTTGCCCTGAGCGAGGATCAGCAAGAAATTGTAGCGCCCTTGCTGCGAGAAATTGTTTCACGCCTGAGCTTTTTGGATAATGTCGGGCTTTCCTACCTTAACCTTGGGCGCTCAGCGCGTACGCTTTCTGGCGGCGAGGGACAGCGCATCAGGCTCGCGACGCAGATTGGCTCATCGCTCAGTGGTGTGCTCTATATTTTGGATGAGCCGTCTATTGGCCTACATCAGCGCGACAATGACCGGCTTATTACAACCCTGCAGGCATTGCGCGATCTGGGCAATACGGTGGTGGTCGTTGAACACGATATGGATACCATCCGTGCTGCAGACTACTTGGTGGACATGGGTCCTGCTGCCGGCGTCTTGGGTGGTGAAGTGACCGCCGTGGGCACGCCAGCTCAGGTGGCAAAAAATCCAAAATCGCTGACTGGCGCCTTTTTGTCTGGCAAACGTGGTATTAAGATGCCCGCCAAGCGTCGCACGCCCACCGGTTATCTCACCATCAAAGGGGTGCGCATTAACAATCTAAAAAATGTTACCGCTCAGTTTCCCCTGGGGGTCTTTGCCGCGGTTTCCGGGGTCTCTGGGTCTGGCAAGAGCAGTTTGGTTATGCAAACACTGGCTGGTGCTCTGGTGCAGTTTTTCCACACCGGCTATGCCATAGGCAAATACTTTGATGAGCTGGAAGGATTGGATCAATTAAAGAACGTGGTGATGGTTGATCAAAGTCCTATTGGTCGGACCCCGCGCTCTAACCCAGCGACGTACCTGGGCATTTTCAATGACATCCGCGATCTGTACGCCTCATTGCCAGAGAGTAATGCGCGCGGTTACAAGGTAGGACGCTTTAGTTTCAACGTTGCCGAGGGCCGGTGCTTTGAGTGCTCTGGTGATGGCACCATTACCGTGTCCATGCACTTTTTAGAAGACGTGCAGGTCGTGTGCAAGGCGTGCAATGGGCTGCGCTACAACAGCCAGACGCTGGAAATTAAGTTTAAAGGCAAACACATCGCAGATATTCTGGCCATGTCCGTGCTGGAAGCGCGCGAGTTTTTTGCTACCTTCCCACGCATTAAAAAGCGCCTGGATCTGCTGGTTGAGGTGGGTCTTGATTACATCAAACTAGGCCAGTCCTCAACGACTTTTTCTGGCGGTGAGGCGCAGCGTATTAAACTGGTTAATGAGCTTGCCAAGCGCGATCGCAGTACCATGTACATTTTGGACGAGCCTACCACAGGTCTGCATAGCGCCGACGTGGAAAAGCTTTTGCTTGTGCTCAATAAGTTGGTTGACCGTGGCAATTCCGTCCTGGTCATTGAACACAACTTAGATGTGCTCAAATGCGTCGATTACCTGATCGATGTCGGTCCTGAAGGAGGCGCTCGTGGGGGCACTATCGTTGCAGCAGGCACACCGGAAGTAGTTGCTGCTTGCAAGCAGAGCATTACAGGCGGGTATCTGAAGCGTGCGCTAGCGGAATAGTTTGCAGGCAGTATTTTTACGCAAAACTCCTTGCAATCGGTCTTCCGCTTGTTATACTCACGTTCCAAAATCCTAAAATTTCAAACACCAGGGGCTTGGCTTTTCATGGTTATTAAAAGAAAATGTGTAGTTTTTGTGTTGACCTTAGCATCAGCTCTTTTGGGTAGCGCAGATATGCTTCGGGCGGCCGCAGCTCCTGCTCCCACGCTTTCCCGGCATCGCAGAACTGCTGTAGATCGCTACAATCCCTTTGGTTCATACTATGGACCGGAGCAGCGCTCGGTGCACCTCCAGCGCGCAGAAGAGATTGGTGCATTGGTCGAATCATTAAGCGATATGCAAGCAGCCCTGGCTGCGCTTCCTCCTACTGCTAATCAGCAAGTGCGTGACTCGTACGGACGGGTTGTGGCGCAGCTCTTGCAAGCGGTGGTGGATGCATCTGAACCTGAAACAACTCAGGCTAAGCTTGGCAGAGCAGTGTTCCACGGGCTTGCGGGGGATGCTGCAAAGTTCTTTGCTGGTGAAAAAGTGAAGACCCCGTGGGATGGCGTTAAGTTGGGTGCCACGGTTGCCTCCGCTCAGGCTATGAGCAAAGTTATAACCAACCACGTTGAAAAAACCACCGACCGTGTAGTCGGTGGCCTGTGGGAGTGGTTCGTTAATTTCCTTTTTGAATACATTAGTCTGATCAAAAATGACTGCTTCCATAATGGCTACGAAGCGTACTCGGTTGTCGATTTGAGAGGCCTTTCCACCATGGTTAAGAATACCTTTGATGATATGAGCACTATGCTGCGCGATGGCATGAAAGATTTGCTACGTGGTCAGGATATGACTGCCAGGGTCATGGCGGAGCAAGAAGCGGCAGATGTCCGCACCCTTGGCTGGCGCGTGTTACTTTCGGCGTACACCCGTCAATTGTCGCGTGTTGAAGTTATTCTTGATCGGCACGTTAAGCACTACGACCGGGATAGCCAGGTGGTTTTCTACGCCAACGAAATTAAGCAATGCGCGCGCGATTGCATCCAGATAATTGCCAAGGCTCGTAACATTCGCGAGCTTGATGAGCTGGTTGACTCCAATAAAAATCTGTTGGGGGCCTTATTGAGCTGGTCGAACCAACATCTAAGAGTGCTGCCGGCTCTGCAGGGCTTCCTCGTCCTCGTTCTAGTGGCGCAGGTAGGGGCTATGGCCTTGACGATGGCGATGAAGACGGCATGCCGCACTCCTTTAGGGGTGCCTAACCGCTGAGCATTAATGAGCATCTATGATTAAACAGGTAATCTTTGTTTCTCTTGCCCTGCATGCGTCGCTCGACGCTGCCGCAGTTGAGGCTCAGCCGTATGCGCGCTTTGATATGCAGCACGTAAGCGCACAAATTGACCAAGTGCAAGAACTTATCGATGCACGCAGTACTAAGCGCCGTGTCATAGGTGCGGGGACAGCATTGCTTGCAGTCCTTGCTACCGGATGGCTGGTGCACTGCTATCGTACCGGCACTGGCCCATTTGCTCCCGATGAGCAGCGGGCGGGCGTGTCGCCAGCGGGCGCGGCTACTGATCTTGAACTGCTGCGGGGCCAAGCGTTTGCTGATTTTATTCAGTACCAACGTGAACTGCGTACGCCCATGGGCATGTTCAAGTACAAGCTGCAAGAGGGGGTAGTGTTCGGGCTAGCAGCAGCGCTGGTAGGCTTTGTGCTCAGTCGCGCCAGTGATGCATTGCCCTCCCTAAAAAATATTGGCGATCGTTTACTGCCGCTGGGAGACGTACATTTGTTAACAGCGGTCATGCACGATGTGCTTGCAAATTCCTGCCGATACGAGCGGATTATGGCTGATCATCTGGACATGCAACAAGAGCCCCAGCCACCGCTCGTACAGCAGGTCATAGAGCGCAACAAGCGCTTTGAACACGCCATGCTGGTGCTTGGGCTTGAGCGCATTATTGCGTGGGGCCTAGTATTTGCCAGTGACGCTCTGCGTCCACAGCTGCAGGAGCTTGCTCAGCAAACAGCGGATGCTGTTAACCATTTGGCAACTGCTTATACATCGTCAGAAATGACCAGCAAACAGGTCCAGGTGCTTTTGAGCGCGTTTCATGTACAATTGGAGCAACTCATGGGTGTTGTTATTGCCATTGCACAGGAGCATGGGTATCAGACGCCTGCAGCTGCTTAAATCCAGGAGAAATTTGTGAAAAAACAGATGCTCGCTTTTAGTTTGACAACGGTACTGCTTGCCGCTCCCGCCTTGGCGCATATGCAGCCCGATCAGCTAGAAACGCAGGATGTATCCTCTCAGGTGCTTGATGTCCAGGCGCAACCAATGGAAGTGGCGTTTTCTAGTCAAGAAGGAGTCTTGCGTAAGCAGTCGCTTCAGGCCCTTCGTCAAGCGCACGATGTCTTTGCCCGCGTGCATGAGGAATGCCGCCGGGGCTGGCAAGCTGCTGGTCTGCCTGATGTTGATGACTGGTGGGATGCCTACAGCCAGGACATGAAGGAGGGTTTTAAAGCGATGGAAATGGTTCCTACTGCTGCCATCTTGTACGCTACAGCTATGACGCGTGTTACAGCAGTGAGCATGCGCGTTCTTTGCGCGTATGCAGTAGAAAAATTTCAGACGGCAAAACAGGCCTTGGTTGATGCCGGCCAGGCGGCTACCGCTGAGCAGGTGGTCCGTCGCGTCGTCGATATGGAACTGCTTGAGTTTGACCGTCTTTCATGGCACCTGCGTGCAAATTGTTTTCCTAACACCTTGCCCTACGTCGAGCGTATCTTGTCTAAGGCGCGTCATGATCTGCCCCAAGCAATTAATGAGCACAGTGTACGCCTCTGCTGGCAAGAGGTGCCTGCCCCCGCGGCTGGAACAGAAGCAGGTGAGCTTTCGACAGAGCAGAGTGGCAGCATCATTGAACAAAATTGCCTTTTTATGCTCATGCTCCTGAACAAAATTGTCCTGCCTGAGCTTATGCAGACGCCATGGTGTGCAGACGAATGGAAGCGAGTGTCATTC
>RGUK01000139.1 GCA_010027825.1 bacterium | reverse complement strand
TTTTCAATCGGTTTGAGAATTGGGAATTTAATTTGCCACGATTGCGTCCCAAAGGAGGGCGCGTTTTTGGAGGGATTCTATGGCAGCAGCGGTAGCTTCTTTTACACCCAAGCGTGGGTCGTTTTCAACGTTGACTACAGGCAAATTAGCATGCAGGTAAAGCCCCTTGACTAACTTGCGCAAATCCTGATGGTAATCGAGTTGGAGGCCCCACACTTCTTGGCGTGGGTCTAAGGAAAGAGATGCGCCAGTGTTAGCCGCGACGGTTGCGTCACCTACCGCAGCGAAAGCAACGCCTTGAGTTACGCTGTGAATCATGTAGCCATAGTCAAAATCCGCTGTCGAAGCGTTAACAGCGGTTGCAGCGGCTGCAGAGGCTGCTGTTGGCAGTGCAACGGTGGACTTGTTCTTGATCAAGAAGTACTTACCTTGCTCTGAGCCGTTGGTCGACTGTTGCCAAAAGCCCGTTGCTTCAAACGTGGCGCCGAACTTGTCTTTTGCATCGCGGTCAACCAGTTCGCCAAAGGTTGTCCAAGCAAGAGGAGCGTTAACACCTTGAGCGCGAGGCATCAAAAAGGTTCTGTTGGTGTTGCTGGCCGAGTCTGCCTTCACTTGTGCGGCGCTTAACGTCAGCGCAGCAACCAGGAGGCTCTTTAACATTTTATTCATAATTGTCGTACCTCACACATGTAACAGTATGTTATACGTTGTAACTACCTACTACTTCGCAGTTCTGATAACTGCATAGGTTCACTATTGCGAATTGGAAATAGATTTGTCAATAAGAATGTTAGATTGCTCTTGCCTGACCTCCTCTCTTCTCTCTTTTTTTACTCGTTGCACGTCTGATTCCTGCATCGCGTGCGTGTGTGATGTAGCACACGCATGGTGACAAGCTTTTTCTCTCCTCAAGGTGCAATGATATTCGAGTGGAATCAGGTTAGCGAATGTGGGGTGACATAGCAAGTTTTTTTTGTTGACTTCGCGGCGCGTGTGTGCATGCAGTTTTAGGCATTATTTTTTCTTCGATTATGCTCGAAAAAAAAGCCGCTCGCCAGGTCGCGAACGGCTTTTGCAAAAGTCATCGTGAAAAAATTAGAAGCTGATGCCAGTCTTGGCCCACACCGTCCACTGTTCCAAGGCGTTGTTGCGTGCAGCAAACTCGTAGGAGCCACCCACGCCAACTACGACTGGCGTTGCGGCTTCATTCATTACCAAGCCTACCGATGCGTAGACGCTGTGCGACAAGTTATTTTCATCGCGTGCTGCATTCAGGTCAAGGTCAGCCTGATTGACCGTTGCTTCGCCATCAGCAGCAAGAAATCCGGCGCCAGCGGCTGTGTCAAACCTTCTTTTGGCTATTTTGTACACACCATCGGTGAAGGCTTCACGCAGGCGCACGCCTTCGCGTTGGCGGTAGAAGAAGTTGTAGCCAGCATCGATTGCTAACTTGCGCCAAGAGTATGAGAAGCCAGCCAGCGCATCAAACTGGTGTCCTGGGGTAACGTCAACAGGCATAGTGAGGACGTTGGCTGCGGGTGTGAGCATGCTGTTTGCTGCTGCGCCTACCGTTCCCAGTAGAAGGTATTGGCCAAAATCTCTGTTGTTGATGCCCAGCGTTCTGGTTTCTTTTCCTTCAAAAAGATAACGGTAACGTGCGTTTGCTTGAAATGATAAACGCTGCTCGCGCCATGCATGCACTTGGGCGTGCATGCCTGCTTGAGCGCCAATGGCGTAGTGATGACCATTGCCATAAATTGGCTGGAAGGCGTAGGTGCCATCAGGTGTGTTGCCCGTAGGAACTGTGGCGCCAAGGCCCAGCTGTATGCATCCCCAGGAGCGGCACATGAGCGCATAGTTAAGCTCAAGCTCCAGGTCAGCTATGCCCACCGCACGCTGGTCAATTAGAATGGCTTTGCGCAAGTAATCTTGATTGCTGTTACCACCCGTTGCTTGTAGCTTGCCAGTAAAATAGTTATCGGCATTTTGTTGTACAGCATTTGTTGAACCAGAAACGATGCGGTTGAGGTGGTGGCGCATTTCAACCACCGGTGCGTACGCGTGTACCTCTAAGCCTTTGAAAATATTGCCTAGGTCGTGATGATAATCAAAGCGCATACCGTAGGTCGTGCGTTCTGGCGAGAGTTTGAGCGTTGCAGTTTCGTCTGTTGCAGGGGCGGCAGCAGCGGCGTTGTTGTGCACTAGATAACCTAAGTCAAGGTCGAGAGAGCCTGCGGGGGTAACAGGGTTTGCGGCAACGCCACGCTTAAAGCTGACCGCATCTTTGCCCCCAAACAGCATCAGACGAGCAAGGCCGCGGTTGTTTTCAGAACGTTGATAGAACGCGCTTGCGGAGATCTTTCCATGCCAGGCATTGGTGTCTTTTGAATAGCGCAGGTGATCGGCAAGGGCATGTTCGATTACCAGATTTTCGCCTTGCGGGCGGAAGGTTACGTGCGTTTTATTGGTGTAGCGCACGGCATGCACCTGGCTCGCGCTTAACGCGAGTAGCGCCAGGAGCAGTTTTGTACTAAATTGCTTCATGAACGTACCTCATTTAACAATGATACGTTAAACTTACGAACTATACAGAATTGCGATAGGCTGTGTTTTAGCATTGCCCGATGCTGTGTTCAACGATGTCAAAGATGCAAAGATGCTGTCAATAGTATAGGTTGTGTGATCCATGCATCTGAGGCATTTGGTAATTGTAAAGTCGTTTGTGGCAGTCCTGAGCCTGACGAAGGATCGAACCACGAACAATCATGGTAAAATGAGGACTGCCCACCCTTCGACGGTGCTCAGGGCGAACGATTGCAAACGGTTCCGCTCATCCCGCCGCGTCCTGCGTAGCCGTGGCGTAGCAGGAAGCAACATCGAGGAACGGCCTTATAAACTTAGCTGAGCAGGTTACTTAATGAACTCACTCATCCTCCTTGCCGTTATACAAATTATCGCCGAAGTCCTCCCCATCAGCTCCTCCGGCCACCTGCGTCTGGCAGAGCTGCTGGCCGCCCAGGTAGGGCTGCCATTGCCGGTGCAGCCGCATTACTTTGATGAATTTTTGCATCTGTACACCTTCCTGGTTGTTGCCCTCTTTTTTCGTGCCGTGTGGCTTGCCTGGCCACGGCGCCTGCTTGCCATAGCACTGCGGTGGGGAAGGGGTGCGCGGCTTACGTGCATGCAGGTGCGGCTACTGCGCCTTTGTCTGCGCTTGACTGGGAATGCGGCCTTAACCATGGTGATCACCGCCGGCGGTTACTTCTTACTTAAGGAAGGGCTGGGGCTCAATGCCTTGTTGACGCATCCGCTGTGGCTGGCTCTGGGGTTTTTCGCCACCGCGCTTCTGCTCCTGTTCGGCCGTCAGCGTGCAATCCATCCACATGCGGTGGTGCTTATTGCCCTTGCGCAGGTAGGTGCTATGTTGCCGGGCATATCGCGCTTTGCAGCTACCACGGTGGTTGGCATGTTGGTTGGCCTTTCGCCGCGTCGCGCTATGCAATGGTCGTGGTTCATATTTATGCCCTTGATGTTTGCAGCAAGCATTATCCATGGGGTGGGGGGCTGCATCATCAAGCAGGGGGCGTGGCTCTTGCTTCAGCCGGGCATGGTGCTGGCGTGTGTCCTTGCTGCCGTGATTAGCTATGGGTGCCTGGCCTTGGTGCAGCGAGCCTTCGTTACCGGCCGCGCCTGGCTCCTGGGCTCTTACCTGCTGCTGCCATTTCTGGTTGCTCTTGTGCTCGGCCTTGTTGGCGGCTGATACGCGGGATGCTTGCTGGGGGATGAGGAATCGGCGTAGGGTTAAGAGGGTCGGTGTTTCCGTGGGCCTGTTTCGTCATTCGTTCGTCCTGAGCTTGTCGCAGGATGAGCAGCCTTTGGCGGATTGTTCATGGTTCGATCCTTCGTCAGGCTCAGGACTACCACGAACGGGCTACACCCAAAATGTAGGGATCAAGAGCGAAAGTAGAATCCATAGGGGGGAACAAGGGATGATGCTAAAAAAAGAAAAAACGCCATACCGTCGCGAGGCGGTACACATTATGGTTTGGTGCCTGTTGGCCGTCGTAGTGCTTGCTGTCATCTCGTTTAATCCTGCCGATCCAACGCTGTTTCACTTCTCAACGCAGGCTAGCACCATCACTAACTGGTGCGGGCTGCTAGGCGCGCAGTTGGCAGGGCTGCTCTTCTACCTTTTTGGCAGTGCGTGTTACGCATTGCTGCTCCTGGTTGTGTTGCCGATCTACCGCCTGTTGATCAAAGAAAAGCAACGCCGTCCCCTGCCTACAGCGGGGCGTGTTCTTGCGCTCGTGCTAACCGTGGCGACCTTGGGAGGGCTTTACCATCTCGATTTGCATGCCATCCCCGCGGGCGGTTTGGTTGGTGGCCTGCTGGCGCAGGGAGCGCAGTGGCTGCTTGGCGGTACCGGGTCGCTTTTATTGAGCTGGTCATTGGTGTGGGTGCAGCTGGTTATCTTGTTGCAGGTGCCGCTGATGCCCCTGGTTCTGCGCGCGGCGAGGACTCTTCAGCAACATATGATGCGCATGCTGGGTGCCTGTGCGGTGCGGATGCGTGCAATTTTTTCCTGGCGCCCTGCGGTTAAGCAACAAGAAGCGACTGATGATTTTGCCGATGTATTGCTTGCAGCGGGTGCAACAAAAGTAGCCGCCTTTGAAGAAGAACAAGGCAGTGAGCAGGCGCCATCGCCTGCACTGGAGAGCAAGCTAGCGCAAGTGCCCGTGCACCGCGAACCATCGCCAACACAGTTTTTGAAAGCAACTTTTAACCGCTTGCCTAACACGCGGCTGCATGTAAATCCGTTTGCTGCTGATGAGCATGGTGCGGTACCATATGAAAAAGTGCTTGATGTGTACCATGCTGAAAAGCGCAAGGCGTTTTTGTTGCCCGACGCGAGCTTTTTTGCCAAGCCAGCCCCTGATGCGCATGAAGCAGAGGACGCAGAAGTTACCGCCAAACGGGCTGAAAAGATCAAAGAGAAGTTACGCCACTTTG
>RGUK01000138.1 GCA_010027825.1 bacterium | reverse complement strand
ATTGAATTTATCGTTACAAGGGGGTTGTAAGTCGCCAACAAATGATGTAAGGTGGGGTTCCCATTCAGGGAGACAGCGATGGAAAGAGACGACCAGTATGAGGCTTGGCATCAGGCCGAGCTTGAGCTTCAGAAGATGATGGAAGAAGCGTTGAATCGAATTGAACGTAACAGCGCGACCAGTGAAGACGTAACGCTTATGCGCTACGCCTGTGGTCTTGGAAAAAGGAGCGAATGATGTCTTTTGTAATTCAAGCGGGCAGCAAAGGTAGTTTTACTCCCATTCCTCCGGGTATGCATTTGGCCCGGTGCTACCGCATTATTGACCTCGGCACCCAGCAGTCTGAGTACATGGGTGTGACCAAGCATCTTCCTAAGTTGATGATGCAATGGGAGGTTCACTCTGAGGATGACAACGGAAATCCCCTGTTAACTACAAAGGGCGAGCCGATGACCATCTCGAAGAACTACACCGTAAGCCTTTCCGAAAACGCCACCCTGCGCAAAGACTTGATTGCTTGGCGCGGTCGTGACTTCACGCCTGAAGAACTCAAGGGTTTTGAACTTGGCAACGTCTTGGGTCATTGGGCAATGATTTCTGTTTCTCGCTCTACAGGTAACAACGGTAAGGAATACACCAACATCAACACCATCAATCCGGTGCCCCCGAACATCAAGAAGCAGGGTCTACCGGAGGCTTACAACGTCACTCAGATGTTTGTGCTTGACAACCCAGATATGACCATCTGGGAAACCTTCTCTGACGGCCTCAAGGCAAAGATTGAAAAGTCACCGGAGTGGAGTTCGAGGATGTCTTACGCGCCCGTTCCTGTTAGAGATTCGCGCCCAGCCCCAGAGAAAAAGACTTACGAAGACTTAGACGACGACCTGCCCTTTTAACACCCAGTGCGCTGGGAAAGGAGATAAAAAATGGACTTCATGCAACGCCAACTCAACATTTCCCAGCAACTGATTCAGATGATGACAACTGACGTTGAATATCAGAGACAGATTGCTGACATCACTCACCACTACGAAGCCTTGCTGAACGAAAAGAACCGCAAGATTCGGAAGCTGGAATCAACGATTCAGGCCATGAAATGTTTAAGCGGAGAGCCTGCATGACAAGACAAGAACTGATACGACTAGCACACGAAGCAGATTGTCTGGACCCACAGCACTACGGTTCTCAGTGGGTGGACAAACTCAATCGCCTTGCAGAGCTGATTGAGGAGCACGTGAAAAAAGAGATGAAAGCGAAACTACAGGGATGGACTGAAATTGAATAGAGATGACATCATCCGAATGGCTGTTGAGTGCCAGTTAGCAACGCCAGAAACCCGTGATGGCATTTACATAGAAGCACTTGAACGCTTTGCCGAACTGGTCGCCGCTGCCGAGCGGGAGGAATGTGCGAAGGTGTGTGAAGCGTATGACGACCGCCACCCTACGGTATCAAACATTGGTTATTACCTTGGCAAACAAATTAGAGAAAGGAATAAACATGAGCAAGCGAAACGCCACCAAGAGAATTGAAGCCGCCATCGATTTTTATGAGGCGGCTCTCAAAGAAGCGTATCCAACGGGAGCCACTGGAGAAGTGTTTTACTGGTGGAACGAGGCAAGGAAGGCAGTAGGCCGACCCTGCTTGACTAGGAAAAGAAAAGAATGGGTCAAATTGGATGAGGACACGGAATGAATGACACCGAACTTTTGGACTACCTACAGAACCGCTGCGCCGAGCTGGAACCCCATCCGAACGGCGATGAAATGTTGTGGTGTGTCACAGATGGCGAAGGGTTCTGGCACAAGCACACCGACATACGCCAAGCAATTCGTATGGCGATAAAAGAGGACGCGCTGAGTAGACCTCAGACAGGGGCGGAGAAGTTCGGAATGGACCTGTGGTCTGGGTGCGTTCCGTAGACTTGGTTTGTCCGAAAAATACATCAATCTTCTGACAAAGGCATTTATGAGCACACCTTTTAATCCGTACTGGCTTGAAGTCGGGGCGGTTGTACCAGTAGATATGGCAACGACAGAAGCACTTGTTGTTGAAATAAATCGTTTAAGAAATGAAGAGTTTAATCGTGGCGGATGGCCTGATAAAAAACAGTGGCATGACTTGAGCAAAGAAGAGTGCTGGGACATTTTGGTGAAACACCGCACAGAACCCTTTTCGCTATTGGTTGCGGTTCAAGAGACGCTTAGGGCAAAAAACACATGAACCGCGATGAAATCATCCGCATGGCACATGAAGCGGGTGTTCCGATGGAGTACAAATTTGTTGATGGGGCTACACATTGGATTGTTCATCCGACACTTGAACGCTTCGCCGCCCTTGTCGCCGCTGCCGAGCGCGAGGCTTGCGCTGTAACGCTTGAAACTGAAGGCGGTGCTTGGAATGGTGAAAGTTTTGAGATTGCCGGAGCAATCCGAGCAAGAACCAACCAAGGAGAATAAAATGACTGACATCATTACCATCAACGGCGTTGAATACGCGCCTATCAAGCCTGCCGCAACGGGCACCCGTGCTGTGGTTGTGGTTGACCGTGGCTGGATTTTTGCTGGTAACGTTGTCCGCGAGAATGGGCGCATCCGCTTGAGCCGCGCCGTCCATGTGTTTTCGTGGGACAGCATTGGCTTCGCCAAAATGGTTGAGACCGAACAAGCCGACCTGCGTCCGATTGCCGATGTGGATATGCCAGAAGGCGCGGAGATTTTCTCTGTGCCAGTCCACGACCAATGGGGGTTGTGATGGTTAGACCCATTGGCGACGGCTACGGCGGTGAGATTCGTATGACCGGGGCTACGGCGACGGCTCCGGCTCCGGCTCCGGCTACGGCGACAACTCCGGCTCCAGCTACGGCGACGGCTACGGCTACGGCGACGGCGAAGGCTACGGCTACGGCGACGGCTCCGGCTACGGCGACGGCGAAGGCTACGGCTACGGCACGGTCAGCAGCAACCCGCGTGCAAGGAGGCAGCAATGACCTCGCCTACCTCAACCCTCGGAGTTGCTAAAAGTGCTCATGAGAACTCAACTGGTGAAAGATTCTGTTCTAGCTGCCGGAAGTATGTCCGCATTGAAAAAGGCGGAATGTGGAAGCCAACAAAGAGCACTAAGCGATGGCTATGCGGACCCTGCGCGGACAGGACGTACAAAAAGCCGTGAAACCAAAGGAGACACCATGAGCGGTACTTTTGAAGAGGCTCTTAAAAAGGCCATTGAAAAGCGCAAAAAGGAACAGGAAAAGAAAAAATGACAGCCCCTCAATCTTTTGAGTCTCTACAGAGCAACGTCATCCAGTGGGCGCTGGACCGTGGCATTGTCCAAAACTCCAACCCCCGCGCACAACTACTCAAAATGTTCTCAGAGGCCGGGGAACTCGCTGATGGCGAAGCAAAGGGAAGACTCGACGACATTGAGGATGCTATAGGCGATGTAGCTGTCTGCCTAATTATCTACTGCCACTTCTATGGCCTGACCGTGCCCAAGTGTCTAGATTCTGCGTGGCATGAGATTAAAGACCGCAAGGGCTACATGATTGAGGGCGGAGTATTCATCAAGGAAGAAACATGAGCCTTATCGCATCAGCCCGCGCAGCTGAGTCTACGCACTGGTACACCCGCGATGGTGAGCCGATGTATACCGTTGAGTCGGCAAAGGGCACACAACGCCCTACAACGCTCCGTGACGCACGCAAACTGAATCTTGTACCGTCGGTGACCACTATCCTGAATGTGGCCTCCAAACCCGCTCTAAACGCGTGGATGCAGCGTCAGGTGTTGATGGCGGCTCTTACCCTTCCGAAGAGGGATTCAGAGTCTGAAGATGAGTACATCAGCCGGATTCTTGACGACTCAAAAGAGCAGGGTCGAGCAGCGGCAGATGCCGGCACCGCTATTCACGAATCTATCCAGTGTTCTTATGAAGGACGGTCACATAGTGGTGGCCATGACAAGTATGTTGAAGCCTGCCGAGACGCTGTGAAGAACGTCTTCGGGGAACAGACTTGGGTATGCGAACGAGCCTTTGCGCATGAACTAGGATTCGGTGGAAAAGTCGATATGCACGCCCCAGATATTGTTGTAGACATCAAAACAAAAGAGTTCACTGATGCTGACAACATCGGAGCGTATGACGAACACCTAATGCAGCTGGCTGCCTATCGGGTAGGTCTTGGTATGCCTACTGCGCGGTGTGCAAACGTCTTTGTCTCGAGGTCTGTGCCCGGGCTAGCAGTTGTTAAGGAATGGCCCGAGGAAGACTTACAGACAGGCTGGGAAATGTTCACCCATCTGCTTTCGTACTGGCAACTGAAAAACTCACACTCTTGAGGAACCTATGATTACTGATGAAGACATCCGTCAAATTTTTCTGTATTGCGAAAACAAAAACCCCGAGGGACTATACGCAGACGAAGTAGATGTTTTAGAGTTTGGCAAAAAGATTGCTGCTGTTGCTAGCATTCAAGCTCGTCGTGCAGAGCGAGAATTCTGCGTTGATTTTGTTAATACCCTGAACAAAGAAGTGGCTAAGGTTCTTGCGGAGCAAAAAGAAAACTATGAGATATAGTTTGTTTCTAACAGGCGATGACAGCGACATTGACATTCCATATGTCATGGAAGTCGCTGAAGATTTTGATGACGGCTGTATTTATGATACTACCGAAGTTGCCAAACTTCTAAGCATGGCTTATGAGAATGGCTACAAAAAAGGAAAACAAGAAGGGCACGACATTCTTATGAATGTTCATGCCCTCATGTTGATGCCTGCTGGCGGAACTGCTTAATTTAAGACTTAAATTTACTGCTCTTCTCGGTTTACGAACAACTGAGACGAAAGCGGAGAAATAGTCCTCATAGCCTCGCCCGCTTGTGTTAATGCTCGTGGGCGGGGGGCCAACAGAGCTGGGATAACGCTTTGCGTTACAGGCTTTGAATACAAAAGTGGCATTGCTGCAGCAGATAATCCACCAATTGTTTGGGCGGTTGCTGCAGTCTCTGG
>RGUK01000137.1 GCA_010027825.1 bacterium | reverse complement strand
TTTATAAGAGAGTAAAAAAATTAAATAATATATATATATAGATGAATACCGAATTTTAACTGCACTACTGCACTGCTCATATTAGCCATGTACTAAATGCTACACCAATGGAACGATACCATTTGCAAATTTTAGAGGTCCAACCAAAGGGCGTGAAGGTTCACGGTCCCGTCACACCATCCTTGGCGGTGGAGTGCATCACCCGCCTACTGAAGGACCAACCCCTGGCACATGTTGGGGAATCTTCAAGGGTTTGGGTGGTGGACCTCGACACCGGTGAAATCAAAAGACCTACCTTAAAACTACAGATATGACAAAAAAGACACGCACCGAACCGATGTATCACGACACACTGGAGAACCGCAGGACGGTCATCGACATTTGCGCATCGTCCAGTGGGTTGACCACTGAACAGCTGCAATCAAAGTGCAGGGAACGCAAGTACACCCTTGCGAGGGCCGTGGCGGCCAAGATCCTCCGCGAACGTATGCACCTAACCTTGGTACAGACAGGGGGCTGCCTTGGGCTTCCTAATGCCCCAAAACACTATTCTAGTGTCCTGCATCTGCTGGCCATGATGGATGACCTGCTATATGTTAAAGATGACCATGCGCTGAACCTTTACACCGATGTCAATTTCAGGTTGGCTAAAGCCATGACACATGGCACCAGGGTCCTGGTCTACATCCCTGACGGGGATGATGGGCAGCTACTCAGGTACCTGACTGACCAGGATTACCGGCATGAAATCGTTGAGTAAATTTGCAACATGTCAGGATATAACGTTGATGAACTGAAAGCTCTTGCCTTAGCTGTGATGGCCAAGGAAGAAATCGTGACCTGGGGTGAATTATGGGATTCCATGATGATTTCACCGACCACAGCGTATAAGTACGGTTTGGAACAGATGGAAGACATAAAAAGCGAACTGTACAGGCACAAAAACAAGCGAAAAAAGCGGATGCGCCGCCGGTGGGCAGAAAGTGACGTGCCTGCTTTGCAGATTGCAGAGTACAAGCTATTGGCCGATGATGATGAATTGTCGAGACTATCCACGAGCAAAATCACTGCTGACGTGAATGTTGCCAAAGCGAACATCCTACTGAATGGCCCGACCGACCAAGCAAGTTGACGTTAATGCTTCGGTGGTCCGCAACATCAAGTTGCTCGGGGATGCGAACGGGCCACGGTACATCTGCCATGAGGGGGGTGCCAGGTCGGGCAAGACCTATGGCATCATGCAAAGCCTGATTTATCACGCCATGCACCATGCAAGGCTGAAGGTCAGTGTGGTTAGCCATTCCCTTCCCCACCTGAAGCGGGGGGCCATGCGGGACTTCTTCGACATCCTCGAGGGGTGGGGATGGTATGACGAAGAACAGCACAACAAGACGGATCAGATCTACACCTTTTCCGAATCTGGCAGTTATGTGGAGTTCTTTGGCCTGGAGGATCATGACCGTGCCAAGGGACCCGGTCGTGATGTGCTGTTTTGCAACGAAGCCAACCTGCTTAGCAAAGCCTTGTTTGACCAGTTGGATATGCGGACACGGTCGAAGGTCATCACCGATCTTAACCCGTCAGACTTTGATGTGTGGTGTTACCACCTCGCGGATGGTCCTGATGCTGTCAAGATTCACAGCACGTACAAGGATAACAGGTTCCTGCCAGACAGCCAAAAGCGAGTGATTGAGGGGTACGCACAGGCAGACCCTATGATGTGGAAGGTCTTTGGCCTTGGCGAAAGAGGCGCAAGTCAGGAGCAGATATACACCCATTGGCGTATCTGCACGGAGGTGCCGGCCGGCGATACGTTTTACGGACTTGACTTTGGTTTCCGCAACCCGACCGCCCTTGTGCGGGTGACAATGTCGGACGAAAGTGTGTACGTACATGAATTGCTGTACCAGTCAGGCATCAATACCGGAGAGCTGATGCAGATGCTTCCCGAACTGATACATGACCGATATGCGGAGATATATTGCGATGCTGCCGAGCCAAAGACCATCGACGAACTGTACCGATCTGGGCTGAATGTCAAGCCGGCTGACAAAGATGTGTGGGCAGGTATCATGAAGGTGAAAAGTTTACCTTTGTTCATCACCCAACAAAGTGGCAACCTACTGCAGGAACTGAAAAAATACAAGTGGAAAACCGACATGAACGGAAAGGTGATTGACAAGGAACCTGTCAAGGCTGACGATCACCTGTTGGACGCCATGCGGTATGCCATCTTTACACGAACTAAAACGCCACGGGTGACGTGGGGAGTGATATGACTATACTTGAAAGATTGTTCGGACGTACCAAGGGGCTTGACCCGAATGTATCATCCTATTCCTTCATTCCGGTCAACAACGGCCAACTGTTGACGCAGTTCGATGCGCAGAAGTACACAACGGCATATCAGGACAATGGGGACGTCTATTCAATCGTCTCATTTCTCGCGCGGAAGGCAGCGAGCATTCCGTGGTATGTATACAAGACCAATCCTGGCAGCAGGGCCAAGATGGCCCTCGAAAGGTATAAGCGACTGACAAAGGGCATCGGCCATCCGGGGGCACTCGATCAAGCTATACGCATGCGCAAAGCGGCGTATGACGAAAACATGATCGCCCAAGACAGCAACACGGCGCAGATCCTTGGCCAACCGAATGGGTACCAAGGAACGGATCAGTTCTTTGAGCAGTTGTTCGGTATGCGTTTCCTGACCGGGGAGGGATTTATATGGGGCAATGACGGGAACCTTGACAACGGAACGTTCACGGAACTGCTGATCATGCCAAGCCAGTACATGGACCTGGTGGCCGACCCTAACGATTTGTTCGGGCTGTCCGGTTGGTACCTGTCTGCCGGGACGGGTAACATTCCACTGGCGAAGGAAGATGTTATGCAGTGGAAGTCCTGGAACCCGAATTTCGACGCCGTGGACCGGACACATCTTCGAGGTGTCAGTCCTATCAAGGCCGCATGGTACAACTACCTGATGGGCCTTGAATCAGCAAAGGCGGCATCCAAACTGATGCAGAACGGTGGAGCCAAGGGCGCACTGGTGCCGAAGGTGGTGGGCGGAACCATCCCGTTCGTGGATGAAAAGACAGCGGCCAACATGCAGCGGGCCTTACATGACCGGGTGAACAACAATGACAGGTACGGACAGGTGGCAATGCTGCAGACACCTTGGGAGTTCCTGAACTTCGGCCTTACCAGTAGCGAGATGGCATTAATCGACACGATGAAGTTCAGCCTGGAACAATGGTGCCGGGTGTTCAGTATGCCAGTAGTCCTGTTCAGTGCCGACAACATGGCTGACAACAACTACCAAAACGCACTGCGTGACCTTGTGACCAACACCATCGTGCCGATGTGCGCTCAGCTAAGAGACGAACTGAACCGGTGGTTGGTTCCTAGAATGGGTGACAAGAACGTATTCATCGACTTTGACATCATGGCCCTGCCTGAACTGCAGCGTGACATGGAAAAGATGGTTAACGGCTTGCGTGCCGCGGATTGGCTGACCTACGATGAAAAGCGCATCGCAATGAACTACGAACCGAAGGGTGGGGCCTACGATACGGCATATGTAACGCAGGGCCTTGTACCCATCGAGGAGGCCAGCATGACCCTGACACCTGAGACAGGAAATCTTGGCAATGTTGGAGGATGAGGATATACGCCGATTGGTGTACATGCGATTTCCAAAGCTGCCGACTGAACGGACTTGCATGACGGAATATAGATTCAGGACGGCAGCCAGGCAGGCATACGAAGCGAGGATAAGACGTGAAATACAACGACCGACGGAAATATCACGGGACTTGGATGAGGCTATTAAGAGCCTACGAAAAGAAGTATCTGCCGAGGGTGCTGAAAGCCCTTGAGGGCGAAGCCGACAGGTTCATCAAGGAAGCGGAAAGGGTTGGTTTCGATGCAGCGTTTAGGACGTTCGGACTTGTCAATGAAAGACTGTTGACGGTTGTCAACCAACTGCACAAGGAAGTCGGCGTGAAGTTTGGCAAGGAAGTAAACCGACAGCTGACCAAGACGGAAAAGGTATCATTCTTCAATGCCAATTTCATTCTGAACCTGATTGAGATCCTGACACGTCAGGCCCTCGACCTATTGACGGCCGTCGAGACAACCACAAAAGACAGGATCCTCAACATTCTGACCAGGTCTCAAACCGAGCAACTGACATTTACCGATACGGCAAGGTTGATAACTGAGCAGGTGGCATCACCCGAAAGGGCATTGACCATCACCCGGACGGAATCGAACAGGGCGGCGAATATCGCAGCATTTGAGGCAGCCAAGCTAAAGCCATTCCAAGTGACCAAGGAATGGATTTCAGCCATTGACAACCGAACACGTCGGTACCGGGAAAAGGACGAATACGACCATGCTATACTTGATGGCAGCGTGCAGGAACTTGACATGGCATTCACGCAAGTAGGACGTACCAAAGGCATACAGGCCGTGGCGCAATACCCACTTGATGCGCAGGCACCTGCAGCATTCACCATAAATTGCAGGTGTGTTCTTGGATTTGAGTACAAGAGAGACGAGAACGGTGATTTAATACCCAAAAGATTAGTGTAATGCCAGTAAGAAAGTGCAACAACGGGAAATGGCGCATAGGTGACGGGGAATGTGTTTATAGGACCGAAACGGCGGCAAACCGTGCATATGTCGCATATCTGGCAATCACCGGTGAAACTGAAGCGCAGCATGAGGGGAAGGCTGACAAGAACAAGGTTTCATTTGATTTTGATGATACACTTGAATACCCATCTGTGCAGCAAACGGCCAAAAGGCTGATGAATGAAGGATATACCGTATATGTCATAACGAGGCGTCAGGAATCAGCAAATGAAGAAGTATATGCTGTCACGGATGAACTTGGAATTCGAAGAAGACGGGTATATTTCACGAATGGCGCAATGAAATGGGAAACCGTGAAGCGGTTGAACATTGGACGGCATTACGACAACAATGAAGATGAACTAAAACTCATTCGCGAGAATACAGACTCGGAGAC
>RGUK01000136.1 GCA_010027825.1 bacterium | reverse complement strand
GGGGGAACGAGCCATGTGTCAATTGGCTTATAGTAGACACTGTGGAGATTGCTCCGGTGATTTACAAGCCCACTCCCTTCAGGGAGTGGGTAATTGACATTGAACTCCTCACGATGTTCTTGGGCTTGATGTAGTTCGTCGCCATCATCCTTATGAAAAGCCGTTTGCCTTCCGTTTTGCAGATGACCCCCCTATGAGGGGTTCTGGAATCATAGGAAACCATCGTCTGTTCCGGAACCTCGAAAAAGTCCTTGCCCTCCATGAACTTCTCGAGGAACCTGCTCTGCTGCTCCCGGTCGTGCGGAAGCGTGTCGACATGGGGGTTCTGGGGAAACTGTGTTCTGTTCGGCCCCTTCGCCCACAGCACGTACCGGTTGTCCTTCTCGAAGTCCCCGTCGACGTGCCAGCGTACGTCCTTGCAGGTGCGGTCGCCTTGCACACATTCCTTCACAATGAAGTCCACGAGGTAGAACTCGTATCCGTCAGGAAGGCACTTCCTCATCTCCCCGGTTGTCATTTGTTGAATCTTCATGCGATCATGGCTGTTTCGGGCGTGATTTCCTGATGTCGTTTGCGATCCTGTTGAAGTCCTCGCACATATCCTCGGGACCCCCGAGCTCCAGGAGCTGGGCACTGAACCTGTCGAATATCCTGGCGAAGGTCTTTCTGGCTGTGTCGTCGGGCTTTCCTCCCTGTTCAACCCTGGCTGTCTCCGCCTTCATCAGGTCGGATATTGCTTTGAGCTTGAGGACGAAGGTCTCATCGAGTCCGTTTTCCTCGAGGATGTCATTCAGAAGAACCGTCCTTGAGTTTATTTCCTGGTTCATTTCATAGTCCTTTCGATGGATTTCACGACATAGCCCGCTTTAGCGGGCGTCCCGCATGAAGCCCGCCCCTTCAGTGAGTGGAGGAGACACTATCATATTGCGGGTTGCATCAATCAACCTATAGTCGCCTAGTGAGCTTGTTCGTCTCGGTTCAGGAGATCGCGGGTCATGCTGCGGCCTCCAGATCGTTGCACAGGATGGGCGTGGTTCCTTTTCTGGCGGTGCACGCCAGCCCTTTTGCCGGCGGGCGGGCGACTTGTCATCGCGGCATGTTTTGCCGGCCGGCGTATACACGTTCTCCGTCAGGTGCCATCGTGCTCTCGATCCACAGCCACGCTCCGGGAATGTCCTCGATGTGGGCGATCAGCGAATCAAGGTCGTGCACTTCCGCCAGCCCCTCTCCTACCGCCCATGCCACTGCAGCTGCGTCGGAGTTGGGAGCCGTGATGACCGTCATGCCGGCTTCGGTGCGGACCGTCCACTCATACGTCTCAGTCTGCACTGCGGCCTCCGAGACAGTGACTAGCAGCCTCCACTCATGCTGGTTCTCGGCCGCGGCGCTGCTCCATCCCCACACGTCATACGTGCCGTCGCCGAGATCGACTGAGTCGTGCTCCCACTCCGCTCCGATCGAGTCCAGCACGTCGTCGATGCTGGATGCGGTCACATCGGCCGTCCGGTCCTCTCGCATACTCTGCTCGATTGCGTCGGTCACCTTGCGCATCATGTCGGTAGTCATCTCCGTCTCCTGTGTGTCATGTCCTTCAGGGAAGATAACCTAAAACAAGAGCCTTTTCGGCCAGCCTTTTCGGAACAAGAAGCCACCAGTCGTTCTCTGGACTATGGATGCAAACCATGCCCCTTGACTCCTCGTTGAAGCACTCCTTCACCCATTCCGGGTGCATTATCCTTATTTTGTGCCTGTCGCAGTAGTCGATCCAGAAGTCGTCGTCAATGAGATCGTTTCCGGCGTTTTGATCAACAAGATCCTTGTACTTCGCGGAAAAGATCGATTCCAGCTTGTCGAGGTTCAAGGCTTGCCCTCCGAACCGCAGTCGAACTCGAGGAAGCTGGGAAGTCCGCTCTGACCGAACAGGGGCTTCAGCTTCTTGGACTTGTCCTCGAACCTTCCCATGTCGAATCCCAGGGCCGCACGCTCGCTGCCGAAACCGCTTGTGTGGCAGTATTCACCGTCCGCCTGACGCTCGAGCCGAACCCAGGACTTCAGATCTTCAGAATAGTAGGCACTTGTAGTCATCAGATGTCCTCCTTATGACCTTCAGACTATTTGGGGGACTCAATTCCCACAAACTCCCCTCCGTCATGATCGAAAAGTATTCTGGAGAAGTCCCCTGACTGTGAGGTATCGGTCGTAGGGAAAAGAAATGCTCTCCAGGTCGTCGATCATTCCTTGGCCGCCTTCAGCTTTTCATTCTCCGCCTTCAGGGATGCGACCGTGCTCTCCAGCCTGCCTATTCCCCTGATGATCCTATGAATCTGCTCGCTTTTCTCTTGCTCGTAAGTGTTTGCCGCAAGCCTCTTCAGCTCGCTCATATCATCATGTGAAATAAACATCGGAACCCTTTTGTTGAGGAAAAACCCGATGTAGAAGAGCTACTTCTTTCTGCTAATTATCTCCTGGTATTCCCTCTCCCATTCCGACCACTGTTCCTCGGTGGGAGTTGTGCCTTTTAGGCCGTTCTTCTGGATGTCCGCCCAAACCTCGTCCAGAACCGGGTCGTCGTCACAGTCAGATCCCAGTTTCCTGTATGGCGGCGCTGGGTACTTGTAGTCGTCCGTGTCGAAGGGACACAGGGACAGATCTCCGCCCTTGTCCAAGAATTCCTTCAGAAGTCGGTCGTAGTCGGAGCCTTTGGTCATACCATCCTTCCATTCTCGAGAACGCGGTCGGCGTACTCTCTGGGGATGAGGATGTGTACCGAGTTGTCCCCAGGGTTCGTGGTTATCAAATCACCGTTTGGACATGGAATGAGGATCTGATCCTCTTTCTGCTTCTTCCTGGCCGCCTCTAGCCCAACCACCTGCTCACATCCCTTTTCCTTCAACAAGTCCTCCCACTGCCACTCGTGTCCCAGGGGAGGGTCTTTGTCGAACATAGCCTTGGCCGCCCAGTCATTGAACAAGTCCAGGTACTTGTCGTCGAAGATTTTAAAGAGCCTGTCTGTATCCATAAATACCCCGTACCAGTGCTGCCCTGGTCTCTTGTCCGTGAAAGGGACATGTCCTAGCTGATAGACGAACGGGGCTTGCGCTTTTTAGTCTTACAAAAAAGCAAAATCTACGGAAGCGGTGAAGGGATTACCCGCGATCCCACTGGTGCCGCAGGGATATTATAGCGGCTTGATTTGAATCTTTCAAGCTTATATAGTTTGGAGGTTCAAATCAATTGAATAAAGGATTAGGCGAGAAAATACTTGAACTGTATGAGAAGGGCTTTTCCTACAGAGAGATTGAGGCAAAACTCGGTTGCTCAAAGGGGACGGTCAGCTATCACTGTGGATCGGGACAGAAACAAAAGACACTTAATAATCAACGTAGGGGAAGAAAAGAAAATGTTTTGAGAACAAAAATTCAAAGATTTGTGGCCACAAAATTAAAAGGAACTTTGTCAAAAGAAAAAGATGCTAGGGCAATAGAGAAAATACTTCAAGTAAAAATTACACAGTTTTCCTTAACGGGAAAAAGAAAAGACAAATCCGTGAGGTGCAAATTAATGTTCAATGTCAAACAACTCATTAAAAAATTAGGATCAAATCCCGTCTGTTATTTGACGGGGAGACCCATAAATTTAGACGAGGGGAAATCTTATCATTTAGATCATATCCTGCCCAAAAGTAAGGGTGGAGACAATTCTCTTGAAAATTGTGGATTGGCTTGCAGAGCAGCAAATCAAGCAAAGACAGACATGACGCTTGATGAGTTTGTTCAACTATGTGCAGAAGTTATAAAAAAGCACCGGCCCAATCATTTGACTGACTGAGCCGGCGCCAGATCCGAAGGGTGGGATTCGAACCCACAATCCACAAATTCAAGTTTGCGTGACTTTCGTCACTCCTTGGACTTTGTCTTCACCGTGTCTTGCGATTTAGGTGGTCGCCGTTAAGTCTCTACACCTTCCTGATTGCTCAGGCTTGGCTCGGCATTGCCATGTGCTTTCGCATTTAGGTTTCACCGAATTTGACGACATCCCATACGAAGTTTCCACTCGTATGGCACGAAAATTCATGAGTTTGTTGCCTTAACCGTTTGGCTACCTTCGGAAAAACTAACCATTGAACTACTTCACCTCCACCTGTTCGCCAGGGTGAAAAACGTGGGAGCCCACAGACCCACGAAGATTCCGAAGCGTTCGCCGTGGCCGGCGTCCGGTTCCTTGCTGAAGAACCAGATGGCGATGCTGGCGGCGATGCTGAAAAAGCCAGCGTAAAAACAGACGGTTCCAAGAGTCTTCTCGTTCATTTTTATTCTTTCTCGGGGTGATTTAATTCGATCCCTATCCTATCCGATCCGCCCTGCGGTGTCAACAAGGATATGGTCGTCAGGGAATGTATCCTAGAACGAGTGCCTGAATTGCGGTTTCCTTTGATATTCTGACTCCGGGGCCGATCATCGATGTTCCGATGTGCCGACCATTTTTCGGCACCTTCGTGAGAAAACTTTTGTCTTCTACGTGGTGTGTTCTGCCCAAGATTGGGACATGGGGTATGGATACGAAAATTTTCTTGTTGTTTCTCTTGACGGACGACCCGTCATAGTAAATCAAAGCAAACGACTCGATGAGACCGTTTGAAGAATCTAGGAAATTTCTTTTGACTCTCCAGCAAATTTCGGCTCCGGCCTGCTCCTGGAACGAGTCCAAATCCTCCTTCGTGCCCAAGGCATAAATACGGTCACGAAGTATTTTTGCTAGTTCAAGTTTCATTCTGCTGTTCATTTCACCATCTCCGCCATCTTTGCAATCTTCCTCTTTGCAAACTTTTCAAGCGAGAGCTTCTGTTTTGCCATTTCGGGGACGACGCAGCTGCGGACCCAGTTCCTTCTGCTTCCCTTGACGACGAAGTTCGACTGGTCTTCCACGACGTGTTCCATCCATCCGTTCCTCTCAAGGAACTGTCTGAAGTCGCTTTTTCTGGTGAGGAGGAAGGGATGGATGATTTTGAAGTTCTCGAAGCTGCTGACGAGTTCGAAGGG
>RGUK01000135.1 GCA_010027825.1 bacterium | reverse complement strand
TTTTAATCAATTGAACACCGGGTTGTTGTATCGCGCGGTCGCGTACCTGCGCGGGCGCGATGCGAGTAGTCAGCTGAGCGATATCATTGCTGGCTTGCGATACACGTTTGATGATCATAAGCCTCTGATCTATTGGCGCGAAGAGCTTTTGTCGCAAGAGCTGCTTTATACTCCTAGCATAGATCAAGGCGCATCTTTGCTCTCTGCGGATCCTGCGGTGCGTCAGGCGCTCCTGCCCGTGCAGCGTGCTCTTGCTGCGGGCCATAATGTTATCGCTGATGGACGTGATTGTGGTAGCGTTGTGTTTCCAAGCGCCGATGTAAAAATTTTCCTGACTGCAAGCGTGCTGGTGCGCGCTCAGCGCCTCATGCATGCTGCCGATAGGCAGTATGAAGGGATGACGCTTGAGGCTATTATGGAGCAGGTGCGCGTTCGAGATGAACGTGACAAAACCCGTGCAATTGCACCACTGATCGTTCCTCCCACGGCCGTTGTAATAGACTCAAGCGATTTGAATTTTGAACAAACTGTTGCAGCGTGCGCTGCTCTTATCAAACGGGCTAATCTTGCCACCAGCTCCTTGGTCGGCTAGACTGGCGCCGTTTGTAATTTTTTAAAGAAGGAAGGGAGTACTCACATGATCAAGCTTACCCGTTGGATGATGATTGGTTTTTTGCTGGGTGGGGCGGTGCTGCATGGGGCGGAGGATGCGCGGGCTGTCGGTTCTCGGTTGCATCTGAGGCCAGAGCTTTTCCTCGTGCGGCCAAGCGATGTTGTTTGGGCAGAATCAAACCGTTGTCGCAAAGTGACGCTCGTTTGCGGCAACATGCTTGAGCAAAAGGGTCAGTGTACTGTGCGTGATGGTGAGGAGCACTATGAAAACGTATTCAAAGCATTTCAGGTTGATGAAAATTTAACAGGTAAGGCTCCCTATGCCGATGAAAGCTTCTTTAAAAGCCTTGGAGAGGGCGGCGTTCAAAGCCTTTGGAAAATGTTCTCTGGAAAACCGCTTGTCCAGGTTACCCCTGCTGGCCACTGGGCGTGGTTGGGCTATAAAGATGTAGAAACGGTAGTGGATGTTATTCGCATTCCAGCCGGAAAGGTGCAGTGGTGTCAGCTGGATAATTGCCACAGCGTGGCATTGTTGGCGGTTGAGCCTATTGCTTTACCAGCTGATCATGCAGATGCGGCGATCTCTTTAGATCAATCGCTTGCAAGCCTCTATCAGCAGTGTTTCCAGCTTTGCACCACTAACGATGATGCAGATGGACTGGTAAACGCAGACGTTATTATGGTGCCGCTGTTTGGTCCTCGCCGCTTGGGTTGCGATCCGTACTATGCTGCCGGAATTGCCGTAAGGGAAGCATTGAAATTTTGCAACACATGCGCCAGTGAAGGCGTGGAAGTGCGGTTTGTTGTGCCAGAGCAGTCACATTTCCAAGCGGTGCTGACGTTATTGGAGGCATACACTGAAACAGGCGATGGGATGCGTGTTCATAAGCAAGCTGTAATAACGCCAGCCAGCCTGAACGAGGCACTCATTAAATCAACCATGCGGGAATAGGATCTAGGCGAAGAAGGAAAGGGAGAAGTGATGAAATTTTTTCTGCACCGCACTATCAAGACTTTTTTCCTAGTATGGTGCGTACTTGCCTTGAGCGCAGGGATGTTTGCCGGTAGCGGGTGGTCTTCTAGCCCTACGACTGCTGCTGCGCCTCGGCCAGCTCCTGCACCATCGGTATGCCTGTACCAATTTCTCAAAGACGATAAGGGCAATCCTATCGCGCAGCCCCGTTACCTGGTAATTGTACAGGGCGACTTAGTGCGGCAAACATTTCATGACGCTGCGTCTTCAGTTATTGTTAACCCTGCCAACACCCACATGTTGGGCGGCGAGGGTGTGGATCGCGCGGTGCATGACGCTGCTGGAGGTGCGTTGCGCAAAGAGTGCGAGCGATTACCAATCACTGCTGGTAAAGCGCGCGCTCGTGCGGGAGATGCATTTTTGCTTCACCAAGCAGGTCATTTGGCGACCGATGTGATTGCGGCGGTTGGTCCAGACTGCCGTTTTGATCACCAAGCCTGGTCAGGGAGGTTGCCTGGTCCGGAATCAGCGAAGGAGCTTTTTTATATGAACCCTCGTTTGCGGTTGCTGCTCGCTATCGGGCAATGGCGACCTATTTTGCAGCGCGTTCTGCAAGTACTGTCCTTGTTTGCCGAGATGTGCGGAGCAGTGCGTATATGTTCTCTATCGCTGTGGAGCAAGCAAACAAGCTCTGTGCGGCGGGGATTTTGGGGCATGTTGAACTTAGTGATAACAATTGGCAATCAATAGTGTATACCGGCGACCTTGAGCGCCGCGAGCAAGGAGTAAGATGAAATTTTTTATGCGCAGCACGGCTGTTTTGTGTTTGCTTTTAAGCATCAGCACTGCCTGGGCGGCTCAGGGTTCGGCCAGAGGGCAGGAGGGCAGACCTTCTAAGCGGTCGAGAGTTGCGACTTTTCGTTCGCCTATCGTCTATAAGAAAAAGCAGTCCACCGGGGATGTTTGTATAAAGCTCGTGCTAGGCGATTTTGATGCGCAGGTCGCACCTCCAGGCAAAAAGGTCGTGCGCATTACCCATGAGGAGGATAACACAACGGCGTACGACCCTGTGCGGCTGGCGTTCGACAGTGAACCCGAGGCGTATGTCATTTCTCCTGAAGTAAATGAGCAAGACGATATTCCCGACATGCAAGAAGTGGTTTTTATAACGCCAAATCTGGTTCGTTTTAACAATAAGCTGAACTGCTTTCTTGCAGAAGATCTCCCCTCACTTCATGGTTTTGGTTCTGAACGAGGAAGCTTTGTTTGGTTGTGGCGCTTGCAGGGTGGTGAAAATCGAGGCTTAGAAACGCTGATAACATTGATTTTGAACGCTATTTATGAAAAGGGCGATCTTCCATCCGAGATCGGTGAGTTGCGTTTTGTTGTTTCCGACTCGGGTGATTTTGATGTGGTTTCCTCCCAATTAGGCTTCTGGAAAAGGACGCTGTGCCTTGAGGGGGCATGAGTTGTAAAAAAGAAGGGCGGAATCTTTCTCCGCCCTTCTTTTTTGCAGATGTTACAGCACTTCTGCTGCCAACTTGGCAAGCTCGCTGCGCTCAGAAATTTCTAGAAACACGGATCCGAAGAGCGAGTAGTCCTTAAATTTTTCCGTAGTTACCGTCAGTCCGTTGCTGCTGAAGTCCAGATACGGTGAGTCGATTTGATACGGGTCGCCGGCTAGGACTACCTTGGTTCCTTCCCCAGCACGGCTAACAATCGTTTTAACCTCGTGCGGTGTTAGGTTTTGCACTTCATCAATAAAAACAAATTGATACGGGATGGAGCGGCCGCGCATGTAGGTAATTGCTTCAAGGCTCAGCACGCCCTGCCGCTGCAGGCGGTCAACCAATTTAGTGTCTTCGTATTGTGATGGTTGATGGCGTGGCCCATGTCCGTGCTCGCGCTCGTGCTCTTGTTGTCGCTCCTGTTGCTTCTTGCCCGAGCGACGCTCTTTTTTGCCCATGCCTAGCATTTGTTCCGTGCCGCGCAGCAGTTGGCTGCCAATAAATTCAAGGTTATCATGCACGGGCTGCATCCAGTAGTGCAGCTTGTCTTGCACATCTCCTGGCAGGTAGCCAATATCAGCTCCCAGTGCAATAACCGGACGTGTCACCAGCAGTTTGCGGTAGGTGTGATCCTGCACTGTTTTGTATAAACCAGCCAGAAGCGTCAGGAAGGTTTTACCCGTGCCGGCAGGGCCAAGTAGGGTCATTAATTTAATGCTGTCATCAAGTAATAAGTCCAGCGACATCAACTGCTGAACGTTCTTTGCCGAAAAGGCATGCATGAGGGTGATTGGTTCAACTTCTTTGAATAGTCCCTTGCCCAAATGGCGGTAGAGACGATAATTTTGGTCGTTATTTTGGCTTTCCAAAATAACAAACTCGTTTGGCTGCAGGGTTGGATTGCCACAGGCAGCGCCTACGTTCTTTACCGACATCATGCGTAGGTCGTTGGCAGGAATAGCGGCACGCACCCAGCCCTTGTAAAACTGGTCGTACATGACCGTGCCCTTAGTGTAGTCTTCTGCTTCGATGCTGAGGGCGTCGGCTTTGATGCGAACGTTAATGTCTTTGGTGACCAGGGTAACTTTGTTGCCGGCCTTCATCAGGTTGGCGGCGGTTTGAATGATCGCATTATCTTTTACTTCGTGCAGATCGCGCTGCACGAGGGTGAATTCTATTTGCTCCGGGTTTTTGATGACGCGCAAGATGGCGCCATCAGTATCGTGGTCGATGGGAACTCCCTCGGCCAGATGGCCTTTGCGGCGCATCTCATCCAGGAGGCGAATGGAGTGGCGTGCGTTGTGTCCACGTTCGCCGCCTTCTCGTTTCAGGGTGTCAAGTTCCTCCAGTACGATGAAGGGGATACACACAACCACGCCATGAAAAGCGAAAAAGGCGTTTGGGTCATGTATGAGTACGTTGGTATCAAGGACGAACATGCGATTTGCTCGTAGCACAGCTTGTTGACGCTCTGTCATTAATGATCCCTTCTGAAATTATGGGGCTAGCATGCCACAAGCTACCATGCACCGCGAATGGGGGGCAAGGTATTGGGTTTTGGTATGGCCAGGTCACAGTGGACATGGTATGCTGGGGGCGTTTTGTCACTTGCCTCTGAAAGGATTGTTCATGAACAAAAGCGACTACCTGCACGATCTGCGTCACTCAGCGGCGCATTTGATTGCTCACGCGGTAACGGAACTGTATCCGGGCACCTTGTTGACCATTGGGCCAGTGACGGACACGGGGTTTTTCTATGACTTCCTCCCCCCAAAGAATTTTAAAGAAGATGATTTACCCTTGATTGAAGAGCGGATGCGCCAGATTGCTACCCGCGGGCTGCGCATCACCGGCAAGCAAGTGCCTAAAGATGAAGCGCGGAAGCTGTATGCGCACAATCCGTTTAAGCTTGAGCTCATCGATCAAATACCCGGGGATACCGTTGG
>RGUK01000134.1 GCA_010027825.1 bacterium | reverse complement strand
CAAAAACAATTACTGCGGGAAGTGGCGTATCCGTCCAAGCCTTCAGCCCCTTCGCTCCCACGGCGTCTTACAGCGCAAGCACGGTCGGCGGGTCGGGGTACTTTGATGGCAGCGGGGATTACCTTGTTACGCCTAGCAACGCAAATTTATCCTCAACTCTACTTGGTAGCGATTTTACTATTGAGTGTTGGCTGTATTTGACTTCAAACCCATCGGGTGGCGCCCCTATTTGGACGAACAGCGTTTCAAATAGTGATGGATTTTCGTCGGCATATGTCACTTCAACTGGAACGATTGGCACAGGTAAGGTTGGAACTAATGAATTTGCAACGACAGCCACCGTTGTTCTTAACGCATGGAATCACTTTGCAACGGTCAGAAGTGGCGCAACCGTTTACACATACCTAAATGGCGTACAAGCAGCCAGCGGCGCGGCCTCAACGTATCTTAATACGTCGGCTACCAAACCGATTCAAATTGCACAAAGCAATCAAACATCGCCCGCTAATTTAACTGGTTACATCAGCGGTTATCGCATCACCACAGCGGCCCAATATACGGGGTCAACGTACACCATTCCGACCGCACCACCAACCGCGATTTCTGGAACGAACTTGCTGTTGAACTTCACCAACGGCGGCATCACCGACGCTACGGCCAAGAACGACCTTGAAACCGTGGGCAACGCGCAGATCAGCACGACGCAGAGCAAGTTCGGCGGGTCGTCAATGTACTTTGATGGTAACGGAGACTACTTGTATATCCCGCCAGCCCAGAATTTGCCATTTCTTTTTGGAAGTGGCGACTTTACTGTTGAGGCGTGGGTATACCCAAGCGCTGTAACTGGTTATCAGTATTTTTGTTCAGTTTGGGGAATAGCCGGGCAAGCGGATTCTACTTATTCATCGTGGCAATTAAGAACAAATGCGACAAATTTAGAAGCGGTATTACAAAGCGGCGCAACAACAACGGTAATTACTGGTAGTGGAACGTCATTGACGGCAACTACATGGCAACACATTGCGATGACGCGGTACGGAAATACGATAAAATTGTTTATTAATGGTTTTCAAGTTGCTTCACAATCTTATTCGTCTACATTAAATAGCCCCGCATCTGCATTTGTGGTTGGGTTGCAGTTAAGCAATAACAATGCTTATACCGGCTACATAGACGACCTCCGCATTACCAAAGGCATCGCCCGGTATACCTCCAACTTCACCCCGCCGACCTCGGCGTTCTTGACCCTGTAAGGTGACGTATGTTGTTTAGTAAAAATGGCTCAATACCAAAGCCCGAAACAGATGGCACCGAAGGCTGGATTGAAGTGCCGGATGCGCCCGAAGTGTCGGAAGGCAAAGAACTGCGTTGGCTGAATAATGAATGGGTGATCCGCGATCCGAAGCCACAAGATCGGGATGGGTATCAGTGGAATTGGAACCACGGTGAGATGGCGTGGGTAGAGTGCGAGTACTCAGTAACTTTGCCTGAAGGCGAAGCCCCGCCTGTTATTATCTCGATGGACTCGCTTACCATTTCAAACTCCCTCACCCTCTCGGACTCGCTGACCATCTAACATGCTCGGTTTCGTCCCCCTATCAGCAGCACCTTTTTCCTCTACGGGGGAGACCGGTGTTATTTATGTATCGGGGGTACAGGGTAACGGTCAGGTTCGGTTTCGTCCCCCTATCAGCAGCACCTTTTTCCTCTACGGGGGAGACCGGTGTTATTTATGTATCGGGGGTACAGGGTAACGGTCAGGTTGGTACGGTCACGATTGCTGCCGCTGCCAATCTATTCCCCACTGGAGTCGAGGCTGTCGGGGATGTCGGCACCGTATTTGTCATCGGCAAGGCCAACGTATTTGCCACGGGTGTTGAGGCTACGGGCGAAGTCGGCACGGTCACGGTTGCCATCCCTGTCACGTTCAGTGTTACCGGCGTTGAAAGCATTGGTTGGGTTTGCCAAGGCGCAGGCTGGGGCCAGCCCTCATGGGGCAGTGCAGGTTGGGGCGGTTATCCGTGCGTCATCGTTACCGGCGATGCGAATATCTGGCCCTCTGGAGTTGAGGGCGTTGGGGAGACCGGCGATACCACTGAAACCGGCAAAGCCGTCGTTACGCTTACCGGCGTCTCGGCTACGGGGCAGTTGGGCACTGCCACGGTCGTCATCAACCAGATCGTATACGTCACCGGGCTTTCGGCTACGGGTGTGCTGGGTAATGTCCGTGTTGCCGCTAATGCCGATGTGTTTGCGGAGGGCGTTGAGGCTACTGGGCAGGTTGGCACCGTTCAGGCGTTGTCCGTGGTTGGCGTACAAGGTAATACCCAACTTGGCACCGTCTTCGTTGCAGTATCAATCAAGGTCTATCCGACTGGTGTTACGGGCACTGGGGTTGTCGGTACAGCAGAGGCAAAAGGTAGTACAGTTGCGGTTGTCACCGGGGTTTCTGCCATCGGTCGGGTCGGTAAAGTTACAATATGGTCGGTTATCCCGACCCCGCAGACGCCGAACTGGACTGAGATTAGTACTCCGCAAACGCCGGTTTGGACTGAAATTAACACTCCGCAAAACCCAGATTGGGTCGAAATAGCGGCATGAGGTAGTTGAAATGGCTAGCACATACAGCACAAATCTTGCTATTGAGTTGATCGGTACTGGAGATCAGGCCGGTTCTTGGGGCACCACGACGAACACGAACCTTGGCACGCTGATTGAGCAGGCCATCTCGGGCTACGTCACCCAAGCCATCACGGATGGTGCGGATACCGTCATCACGATCCCGAACGGCGCATCTGGCGTTGCTCGCAACATGTATATCGAGTTGACCGGTACGCTCACCGCTGCTCGTAATCTGATCGTGCCTGCGAACAAAAAACTTTACTTCATCTATAACAATACGACGGGCGGTTACGCCGTCACGGTGAAGGTTTCGGGGCAGACGGGCGTCTCGGTTGCCAACGGTAACAAGGTCATCCTCGTTTCAAACGGTACGGATATCGTTACGGCAGCAGGCTCTACGATTGCGGGGTTTACGACCGGAACGAGTACCGCACTTGGTACTTCTGCATTGTCGTCACTTACAAGTGGCGCTCAGAGTTCGGCATTCGGTTATGAAGCACTCAAGTTACAAAGCACCGCTAACTGGAATACGGCGGTTGGCTATCAAGCCGGTAAAAGTGTTACCTCGGGTAGTGCTAATACATTTATTGGTTGGAACGCTGGAGCGCAAGTTTCAAGTGGCGGTACAAACGTAGCGTTGGGTGATTCTGCTTATACCGGTACCAACTACAGCACCTCGATGTGTCTTGGACAGGGTTCACAAGTCACGGGCAGCACCCAAAATCAAATTGGTATGTCTGGCACGACGACCTATGCCTACGGCGCAGTCCAAGATCGCTCGGATGCACGTGACAAGACTGACATTCAAGACACCAATCTTGGCTTGAACTTCGTGATGGCTTTGAAGCCCCGCATGTTCCGCTGGGATATGCGCGATGACTATCGCCCCAAAATGCCTGATCTAGAAACGGCTACGCCTGAAGAAATTGCTGCGTGGCAAGAAGCCTGCGATCTCGGCAACATCACGCACGACGGATCAAAGAAACGTACCCGGTATCACCAAGGCTTGATCGCGCAAGAAGTCAAAGCCACGATGGATGCGATGGGTGTGGACTTTGGTGGCTATCAAAATCACAGTGTCAAAGGCGGTCAGGACGTGCTGTCGATTGGCTACACCGAAATGATTGCTCCGCTCATCAAGGCTATCCAAGAACTCAAGGCTGAGTTTGACGAGTACAAGAGGACGCATCCGTGAATTGGGGCGAGATCCTGAAGATGGTGATTCCGATCTTGGTGGTCAGCATCGGCTGGCTGCTGGGTCAGGTATCGTCCTTCTCCAATCGGTTGATCTCGCTTGAGTCCAAAATGCCTGCGTTGATTACGAGCGAGGGAGTGCCAACCGACTCACCCTTATCTGCTGAAAAACGCGGCAAGATGCGAGAAGAACTACAAAAAGAAATCAATGACTTGAACGTGCGCCTGCGCCTACTTGAGGAACGGGAGAAACGCTGATGGACGTAATCGAGTTGCTGATCAAGGCTTGGCCTGTACTCTTCGCGCTGATCACTTTGATCATCGTACTCAGCAAACTCGACCTGCGTGTAGCCGTGCTTGAAGACAAAATGAAGTCCGCGTGGGACTTGCTTAATAAGAAGGCCGACAAATGATGCCGATTATCCAAACACTCCTATCCAACGGACTCGGCCTCGTCGCTAACGCGCTGGTGGCAAAAGGGAAAGACTGGGTTGAGCAGAAGACCGGCGTAAAACTTCAGCCGGATATGCCGCCCGAAGAGATGGCAAAACTTCAGATGGCTCAAATGGAGCATGAAGAAGAACTCATGCGGCTCAAGATCGAGGAAAACAAACTCGGTCTTCAAGAACTTGACATGCGTATTAAGGATGTAGGGTCCGCGAGGGATCGCGAAGTCGAAATTGCGACGAGCAAGGATGCTCCCCTCTTGAATAAAATCGTGACTCCGCTTTTGGCACTTGGCATTCTGTTTCTGACGTTCACGTTGTTCGGCTTCGTGATGTTTGACGACAGCCCCGTTGATTCATCGCGAAAGGATGTCTTGATCTACATTCTCGGAGTGCTGAGCGCCATCTCGACTCAAATCGTTTCGTATTACTTCGGTTCCTCGCAGGGTAGCAAGGACAAGTCGGACCAACTCAAGGAGGCACTCAAATGAGCAATGTCTCCGAACAAGCAGACTTCTTGCTTGATGTGGGCCGTCTTGTTCAGAAAGCGACGGAACTAGGATTTCAGGTCACTGCCGGTGAGTTGTACCGGACGCCGGAACAGCAAGAAATATATGTGAAGACCGGGCGATCCAAGACTATGCAGAGTTTGCATCTGCAACGCCGTGCAGTGGACCTGAACTTTTTCCTAAATGGCAAATTAGTGTACGATAAGTCTGCTATCGCGCCCCTCGGGGCATACTGGGAATCGCTCCATCCCTTAAACTCTTGGGGCGGCAACGG
>RGUK01000133.1 GCA_010027825.1 bacterium | reverse complement strand
GGAGCAAAAAGCATGACCAGGATGATCCGGCATTTCGCATCAAAACTGAGCCACATGAAATATCATCTAAATCAGCCCTTAAACCCTTTGCTCATAGTTTGTGTTTGATTAGCACAACAGCGAACTGGCAGATACGACCTGGGTACAAAAAGCCGCTCATCCTGTATACCTTTCTTGCTGTGCCAGAAGGGAAGAAGAAGAAAAAATGATGAAAAACAATCCGCGGCACGGTTTCACTTTGCTGGAAATGCTTCTTGCCATAGCCCTTTCTGGTTTTATTTTGATGGGGCTCATGCGTTTATACCAGACCATTATGCGCCAGACCGACTTTACCCGTCGTATGACCAGCACTCAGCGGGTGGTTTGGCTACTTGCTGCTCAGTTGCGCATGGATCTGAGCGCTGCCTTTGTTCCTGAAACGCTTTACCAGGAACCGGGGGATGAGGCTAAGAAAAAAGAACAGGCAGCGTTGAGCAAGGAAAAAAAAGAAGAATTAGAGCGCGAGCGTTACAAAAATTTCTTTCTTCTAACAACTAATGAACAGGATCAAGGGAAGAAAATTGACGGCAAGCGGCGTTATCCGGTCACCAGGCTTAGCTTTGTAACTACCAACCCGCTGCATGTCTATGGCGAAAAGCGCCCGCGTATTGTTCGCGTGGTGTATGAGCTTGAGCGTGATAAAAAAGCTTCCACTAATGAGCGGGATGTGTACAACCTGCGTCGTAAGGAATCCTCTGATCTGATGGATTACGCTGGTAAGAACCCAGACAGTTCGTATCTGGTGGCGCAGGGATTGGCAGGCTTTTTTGTGGAATGTTCGCTCTTCAAAGCAGATTTGCCAGAAAAGAAGCCTGGGGCTGGCAAAGAGGAACAAGAGATTTCGCCCGATGAGCGGGTGATGGCCGCCGGTTGGGGAGATAAAGAGAAAATGCAAGGTTTTGTGCCGCACCATGTTACCTATTGGCTGTCATTTTTGATTGGAGCGACCGAAACGTTATCATACACCGATACCATCGTCGTTGCTTCCTATCCATCCAAGCGTACGAGTTTGATGGAGGCAAGCGAGCAAGCAATTGTAGGAAAAGATGCCACACCTGTAGCGCTGCAACAAGCACAGCAGGCACAACTTATCCAGCAGCAGGATGCGCTTTCCCGATTAGCGGGTGCTGCAAGTGAGGCTCCTGTTGGGCTAGGAGGCGCGTTATGATCAAGGCAACGCCTGGTTCAATAGTGCTGTACGCTCTGCTTATTTTATCCGCCGTTGTTTTTCTTATGCAGGGCATGATTCGCGGCGTTTTTTTGAATAATCAAAGCACGAGCATTGCGCTGGCGCGACAACAAGCAGAGCAACTTGCGTGGGCTGGCGTTCAATGCGCGATCGTACAGCTAACGGTTGGGAGTGAGGCAGACGAATTGGACGAGGACAGCAAAGGGGCGGCCAATGCATCAGGGGATGAAAAGAAGCAAGATCCTGCTGCTCAACAAAAAGCCATGCTTAAACGTGTGTTGCCGCATTTGGGGCGTTGGCAAACGTTTACCTTGCGCAAAAAGCATGACCTGTTAGACGGGGAAATTAAATTTTGCGTGGTTTCTGAGCACGGCAAGCTCAATATTAACCGCATCTTTGATTTTCAGAAGATGGAGTTTAAAAAGCCTTACAGTGACCTGGTTGCGGGGCTTGAAGTGCCCCCGTTATTGAAACGTGGTGAGCTGCTAGAGCGCTTGGTTGAGTTTTTCAAGAAGCGCAAAAAACCCCTGTACGATGTTTCAGAGTTACTGACCGTACCCGGACTGCAGACCTTAGAAATTTTTTACGTACCCCCCCCAGCGCCTGAAAAGGGCAAGCCTGCGGTGGCCAATCAAAGTGTCGCATTGCTAGATTTGTTCACGGTGTGGACGGACCAGGAGCTTGTCAGTCCGCTGTGGCTTTCTGATGGCTTGCGGTGTATTTTGGGGCTGCGTCGTCCGCATGCTGATGATGCAGAAAAGCAGCAGGAGGCTTTTAAGAAAACCCTCCACCTCTTAAAGCCTGAGGCGGGGCAAGATTGGGATGCAAATTGGCAGGTGCTTGAGCCGGTGTATGGTCCAAAGCCTAAAGCCATTACTGCTTTGAAGAACAATTTTGCAAAAGAATTTGGGAGCACTGTTTATTCTGTGTTATCTTGTGGAAAAGTTGATGAGGTGGAGTGTCAGCTGCTTGTAATTCTCAAAGAGCAGAATGTAGGCAAGAAAGCGGCAAAAACATCACCTGAAAAGATGGCTGACAAGGCCAAATCAGACCCCGACGATCAACCTAAAAAAGTGCTCAGGCCAATCAGGGTGTATTGGCTGTGATGAGCTACTCGAGGTGAAATTGTGAAGCTTGAAACTAAAGTTGGTTTATTTGTCTTGGCCGCTATTGGCGTGTTCCTCTACTTGAGCATCAATATTCGTGCTTTGCGCTTAGACAAAGATCGTTACAATCCTTACAAAGCGTATTTTGATGACACCAGCGGCCTTGCAATTAAGGCACCGGTGAAGATTGCCGGGGTGGACGTCGGCTGGGTTGAAAACATTCGTCTCTTAGAAGACGGCAAAGCTGATGTGGTCATGCTGATCGACAAGCACATTCGCCTTGCTAAAAACGCTCACGCTATGATTCACCAAGATGGTTTGATTGGCGTCAAAACGCTTGAAATCGATCCCGGTGACCCTTCTACGGGAATGCTTATGCCTGGCAGTACGCTGGCTATGCCTGGCAAGAGCCCGGCAACGGTGGGGGAGCTGCTTGACCAATTCCGCGATATCGCAAGCACCATTCAGGATATTACATCTTCGTTCAAGAGTGTTTTTGCAAGTCGCAAAGGGGAAGAGCAGATGCGCACCACGCTGGAGGCTGTTTCCAAGGCTTCCTCACGCATAGCAGATTTCTCCGAGGTCTTGCAGCGGACTATGGTGAATAATGAAGGCAATCTGAACACGATTCTGAAAGACATGCGCGACACGATGGAAGATATCCGTGCCAAGAACACCGTTGGCAAAGCATCAGACGCCTTTGAAAACATTTCTGATGCTGCCATTCAGGGGCGTGAGACCTTCCGTGAAGCAAGCGAAGTGGTAGAGAAAATAAACAATGGTAAGGGACTGGTTGGCAAGCTCATCAATGAAGAAGAAACCTACACCGATATCAAAAAGACGGTGCGTGGCTTTAAGGATTACGTCAACAAGACCCAGGCGCTGATGTTGGGCATTGATATGCATAGTGAGACCATGCTGCGTGACCACAATACCAAGGGCTATTTCGAGCTTCGCTTACGTCCAAGCTCAGATTACTTCTACCAGATCCAGCTTGTGGCCGACGAACAAGGCAGTGTTGTGCGTGAGCGCAAGCGGCGTACTTACTTTGATGACAAAGGCAATCAGTTCAAGCCAAGCGAGCTTGCAAGCTTACCGCTTAAAGATAAGATCAAATATTGTGCTGAAAAAGAGCAGGTCCTGCAGCGCAAAAATGACATTCTCTTTGGCTTGCAGTTTGGCAAACGCTTTAATCGTCTGGCATTCCGCGTTGGTCTCTTTGAAAGTGCGTTTGGCGCCGCTGTTGATTGGTATGTGCCGCTAGAAACAGATATGGTCCACTGGATCACATCGCTTGAGGCATTTGATTTCCGTGGCTACAAGCGCTTTGATGATGATCGCCGCATGCACTTGAAGTGGATTAATAAGGCGTTCTTTATGAAGAATTTGTATACAAGCTTCGGGTTTGATGACATCTGCAGCAAGCGTGGCGCTAACCCATTCTGGGGCGGCGGTCTGCGCTTCAACGATGATGATAAATCTGCCCCATCCCGATGACTCCATCCGTGAGAAGCAATTTCATGGCCACGAGCTGGCGGAAGAAGGACGCGCGCAGCGCGGACTTTCGCCGCTTTTGCAAAGAGGAATCCGCCTGGCTCGACGACTACGTCCTCTTCCACAAACACAATAGTGATGTGGTAACTAGGTTCGTACGCGGGCTGATACTCGCTGCTGTAATTGCACAGGCGCGTTAGGGGAGAAGAATCGTGCAGAAGGTGCATGGTGTCTATCGAGTCTAACAAGGTGATTATTATCGTGCAGAAGCAATAATAGCGCTTCCTGTTGCTTTATCAATCAAAAAATAAAGAACTTTTTATTTTGTTCAGTCTGTAATTATTGCAACTGCTGGACGCGGCCTAAGAAGATTTTGAGGCGGCGATAATCATTGCCGGTCAGCAGGGAAAAGCCATGGCATACATCTTCCAGTAGAGCGCTGGTAAGCAGGCCCTGGTCCTTACTGTTTTTCAGAATTGCCAGCAGGAGCTCGTCAACGTTTGGTATGACATTGGAAAAGCCGTATAGAACGTCAAGGAAATGCGCATTGGAAAAAAAACGCTTTGCTAGTTGGCCATCGCTTTGACTGATGAAGGCGTGAATCCGAGGCGGCGTCGGGGGGATGGCAAACACGAGCCGTTCAGGCTCTGCAAGGGAGATGTGGCCGCATACCTGGACGGTGAAGGTGGTACGCAAAAAGGCGAAAATTTGTGGCTGTTCGCGCAGGAGCTCTTCTTCAGTCTTTTGGTAGGCAAAAGGGGTACGGGCAGGGTCCATGGAACCGGTCTGTGCCTGGGTCACTACGCCAATAATGTGCAGATTTTTATCTTGGACGCTGACCAGCGATCCAAAGGGGGGTAGCTCGCGCCAGTCCCAGCTTTGGCCGGTGTAATGGTCTAAGGAGCTTTCTATGACTTCAGCAAAAAAGGGATGTTTGTTGTGATTGCTCATGGGTTGCCACAAAATTTTTAATGAAGGTTAGGCGATGAATAGGACTGCTTCCGAGCTGCTGGAGCGCCTTTATGTGCTCTGGCGTTGCATAGCCCTTGTGCCGGGCAAAATGGTAGCCGGGATACACCTGATCGAGCTCTGCCATAAGCCGATCACGGGATACTTTTGCCACAATGGAGGCGGCAGCAATAGAAGTTGAGATCGTTTCCCCGTAGTTGAACGAGTGGAAGGAAAGGGTGGGATGACGTTGCTCGGGCGGTGGCTGCACC
>RGUK01000132.1 GCA_010027825.1 bacterium | reverse complement strand
GAACTGGGGATCCCCGCTATTGTCGGCACCGGCGACGGTACTGCGCGTATCACGGCAGGCCAGGAAATCACCATCGATTGCAGCACGGGCGAGGAGGGGGTTGTTTTTGCCGGCAAAGTCCCGTTTACCATCAACCACATTGCGCTCAACTCATTACCCACACCACCAGTTGCCATCCACATGAACCTGGGCAACCCAGATGAAGCTTTTTCGCTGGCCAAGCTGCCAGCCGCAGGCGTCGGGCTCGCACGCCTTGAGTTCATCATCAACAACAGCATTCAAGTGCATCCTATGGCCCTGGTACACCCTGAGCACATTACCGATGCGGCAGAAAAGAAAATTATTAACGATTTGACGGTCGAGTATGCCGATAAAAAGGCGTACTTTGTCGACAAGTTAGCACAAGAAGCTGGCACGATCGCCGCGGCATTCTTTCCACGTCCCGTCATCATCCGTCTGTCAGACTTTAAGAGCAACGAGTACCGCAAACTGATCGCTGGTAGCTACTTTGAACCAGAAGAAGAAAATCCGATGATTGGCTTTCGTGGGGCATCGCGCTACCACCACCCGCGCTACCAAGACGCATTTGCCCTGGAATGCCAGGCGATGAAAAAAATACGTGATGTCATGGGCCTGACCAACGCTATTTTGATGATCCCCTTTGTACGTACCGTGCAGGAAGCAAAAGCTGTTGTTGCCACCATGGCAGAGCATGGCCTAGTGCAAGGAAAAAACAGTTTGCAGATTTTTATGATGTGCGAAATTCCCGCCAACGTTATTTTGATTGAAGACTTTGCTGCCATTTTTGATGGCTTTTCCATCGGCTCAAACGATTTGACGCAAACTACCCTTGCCGTGGATCGAGACTCACAGCTGGTTTCAGATATTTTCGACGAACGGAATGAAGCCGTTAAGCGCATGCTACAAATGGCTATTGCCGGTGCAAAAAAAGTAGGCAAGAAAATTGGCATTTGTGGCCAGGCACCGTCAGATTATCCAGAAATCGCAGCCTTTCTGGTTGCCTGCGGGATTGATTCCATGTCGCTTAATCCGGACGCAGTGCTCAAAGAAATTATGTTGCTGGGTCGCTAGGGCTTAAAAAAGCATCGAGGCCTTCACTCTCTCGTACCATCCGGCACACTGCCAGATGAAGTGGCGTAAACCCATTCTTGCTTCGCGCATTGATATCAGCACCCTGACGAATAAGCTCTTCTACAACAGGTGCATCTTGCAGCCGACTGCCTGCCGCAAAATGCAGTGGATTAAGACCAGTTTTTGTTAACTCATTTACACCAAGCCCGTAATCAAGCAAGAAGCTCACTTCCTCTCTGGTAGAGCCGTAGGCAGCACAGTGTAGAGAAGTAGCTATAAAGCTATCAATTTTGGTGCTCGGTTGAGCACCACGCTCCACTAAGAAGCGGACACGGGATGCGTCGCCACAGAGAAAAGCACGATGAAGAGGTGTATAGCCATCAATTGTCTTTGCCTCTATCGGAGCACCGTTATCAATCAACAAACCGGCTATCTCATTATTTGCAGCAACAAAGAGGGGCGTACGACCACGTGAGTCCTTTACAGCAGGGTCAGCACCCGCTCCAATCAAGATCCGAACAAGGCTCGTATGTCCTTCCGATGAAGCTATATGTAATAAACTAGCATCGAGTACTTGGCTTAGAAATATTACCTCGTTTAAAATGGTGAGCTTTGCCTGACCAGAAGGAAATGCAGCCAATAATTCGCTTATCCGATGCTCATCGCCATCGCGAAATTCCCTGATTGCGGTCCACAGGGCCCGTTGTAATTGTAGCACCTCCGGCGCCGTTTGTTGGGGCAAAGGCTCCTCCTGCACCTGGCGATCTGGTTGGTCGCAGCAAAAACAAGAGAGTAATCGCCGCCAGACCGGATGCCTCCTCTCCTCTGCAGCTTGTAGCAAAGGAAGTGGAAACAGGGCTATTGCAAGAAGCACAGCTGTTAGAGACTTCATTGTTTTCTCACTCTTCCTGTCGCATACGACAAAGCACTTCTACCTTCCCAGCTCAACGCATTCACATCCGCACCGTACGCAATAAGTTCCTCAACACATTCATCCAACTCGCCAATCACAGCATGCATCAGGGGGGCATAAGAACCATACTTATTCACGTCCGCGCCTCTGGTGAGAAATGTCCAGAATGTCTGGCGACGCCCAAAAGCCCAATTCCCGTTATGATGGCGACTGAGAAAGGTGCACAAGGGGGTTGCACCAGATTCGCTTGCGACATTTATGTCGGCTCCAGCATCCAGCAGGCGTGTAACAATCTGCCAGTCATCCGCTCCATGCAAAGGCGACCTTTGCCCAAAAGGTTCTTTCAGATTCACATCAGCACCAGCAGCAATTAACGCGGCGACTATGCGTTCTGATCCCATGGCAACCGCATTATGCAGCACCGGCACCCCCCACTCATCACGCGCGTTATTAACCGCTGCTGCCTTTTCTGGCCCGTCAGGAAATGCATCCAGCAATTTTCTTACGCTACCTGCCCTTTTATCCCTGACCTCTGGCCACAGCTGGCGGCTCAGCTCATCTATTTCCTCCGGCGTTGGCCGAGGCTCTGGAATAGACGGCGGCGGTAATGTTCCGCTTTCAACAGATTGAACCTCAGGGTGGACGGCTGTCACTGCTGCTTGTCCTGCACAGGGAAAACAACTGGTTAATCGTCGCCAACCAGAAACGCGTCGTTCTTCAGCCGCATGGAGGCGGGTAACCTGCAATAACAATAGAGCATACACCATCACTAGTTTATTCATGTGCACTCTGCAGCATAAAATAAGGGCGTCTTGCCTAGATTATCCCTGATATTGACATCAGCTCCTTCTGCCATCAAAAGCTCAGCCAGTTCTACAGCCCTATGAATAAAGGCCACGTGTAGCGGGGTCCTGCCCTCCCTACCTTGAAGATTTATATCGGCACCGTAAGCAATAAGAGTCCTTGCTGTTCTTAGATTCCAACTTTGGCTCCCCATACAGACCATCAAAGGCGTATTCCCCTGACTATCTCTAACATTTACCGAGGCGCCTTTTTCAATCATGTAGCTAATAATCCCTTGTAAGCATTGAAAAGCCGCTTGGTGCAGAGAGGTCCATCCCTGCAAGTCGCACGCATCAAGACAAGCCCCTTTTTCAATCAGCAGACGAGCAAGCGATTCCTGCCGCCAAGAAATAGCCATACGGAGTGGAGCTATGCCCTTCTTGTTCGGAATATTCACATCAGCACCTTTTTCGACCAAAAACTGCGCAACATCCAAATAAGACTCGATCCTGTAGCGCTGGAAGTCACGAAACCCCCATGAAAGAGCGGCACACAGAGGGGTCTGCCCAGAATTATCGCGCGCATTTATGTCTGCGCCAGCATCAAGCAAAATTTGAGCTATCTCCCTTTTGCGAACGCCATGCAAGGGGGAGCTGCCGCAAGATGATCTATCACGTAGAAGAACGTTTGCGCCATGATCGACTAACATTTGAACAATTTCCGTATGCCCTCTCCAGGCTGCCAGATGCAGAAGCGAAATGCCTTGACCCTGCTCACCGGTACACCATGCCTGAAGCGCTAAGGGCCTTCCATCTACTTCTGGCACCATCGGGAGCAGGCGCGCCACTTCATTTTGGTCACCAACATCCACGGCATTAAAAAGTTGTGTGGCTAGCTGCCAGCTTTGCATCAATAAAGATTGCCGCTCTCTTAGCAGTGGTTGCTCCTCAGGAGCTCCGAAGTCGCAACAGCAAAGCCACCTCCACCACCCCCCTAACCGATCCTGACTCGCTTGCACAGGAACAAAAAGCCCCTGCATCAGGAATGCTGCACACCAAAACAGCGACCTAAAAAATTGATTCTTATTCTCCTGCTTGTCCGCAATCATATGCCCTCACATGTGCCAATACATCCTTCATCTTCGACGTCGCATGACCCCTCTCTCTTGCTAAATCCCATGGCGTCTTTCCATCATTAGATTTGGCATCAACTAATGCTCCCTTGTACAATAAAAAGACAACTACCGCATGATTGCCAGACCAAGCAGCCATATGCAAAGGGGTCAAACCATCCTTCGATTTAGCATGTATGTCCGCACCAGCAGCGACAAGCAGCTCGACAACTGGTAGAGCCTGCTTATCACCCCTGCGAGCGGCACAATGCAACGGCGTGCGACCATCTTTATCCGTGGCATCGACCTTGGCCCCATAAGCTAGCAAGATACGGCAAAGACTCTTAACGGCATACAAAGCATTTTGATGCAAAGGAGTTGCTTCGCTGACATCCCGAGCATCAACATCCGCCCCTTGCGTGATGAGGAGCCTGCAAAGATTCCGATTGGTTAGGCGATGCAATACTGTTTGACCATAGTCACCCCAAGAATTAAGTATGCTCTTTTTGTCTGGTCTGGCAGATAAACGACGCACAAAGGCGGTCATATCGGTCACATTGCCGCCGCGCAGGAGGAAATGCAGCCTGCACACCATCTCTTCCGCTGAAGCCGCTTCCTCTTCAGATAGCCAATCTGTATCCGTACAGGTCCCAGCATCAGGTCGCTCTGCAGCTTGCACCGTAATAAACAAAAAAAGACCTAATGGTAGGAATAGAGAAGAAGAAAACGCCTTCATATGCCTCCAATCACGTTTGAGCAAGCATCAAACAAAACCGCTCTACTTGCCCCATCCAATACGTTCACATCAGCGCCCTTATCTACCAGCGTTTGCACCGTCTGGACCCACTGTTCATCTCTGTAGCAACGCATGCCAATCGACGTATCGGCGTTATAGGGACGCTTGCGCATTACGGCAAGATGAAGCGGCGTTTTACCATCCGCATCCCTGGCATCAAGCGGGGCGCCTTGATCGATAAGATATTGAACCATAAGTGATTGCCAATGCATAGTGGCAACATGCAACACCGTATTGCCAGAGCTATCCCTTTCGTCAAGCGATGCGCCACTCGCAAGCAAAGCTTGCACGGTCTGTGCCCACGATGATCGAAGGGTATCCTTGGAAGCCTTTACGGAGCGGCTACACTCAGCGCTTACGGCTACATGAAGTGGCGTTCTG
>RGUK01000131.1 GCA_010027825.1 bacterium | reverse complement strand
TTTGCTGAGGAAGACTTTGCTGCCATGCAACATGATGTCTGGGAGCATTATCCACAATCGCGAGACTCATTTTTGGCCGGTTATATTAGTATTAGGCCTGCGCCTGCCTACGAAGATGTGATGCCTCTGCTGTGCATGCAACGCGCTTTGGCAATTGTAGGTATGACGGTTCGCGAAGGCACGTGGCAGGGGCCAGATGCCTATCTCTATGCAAAAGAGAAAGCTTTTTTGGAAAAGCTCGGGTGACTAAAGGTGACAGTGGGCTGTGCAGGATATTTAATAGATGAATAGGGGCAACATGCAGATAGAATCCTTTTACGTAATAGGCATAGATGTTAGGACCACGAATCAAAATGGTCAGGCAGCGCTGGACCTTGGTGTATTATGGGGGCGCTTTTTTGCGCAAGGGGTTATGGACCAGATTCCTGATAAAGTTGGCTCAGACATTTATGCTGTTTACACCGACTACGAAGGTGATCACACGAAGCCATATACCGCGGTTATTGGAGCTAGGGTTGCCAGCCTGCAGCATATTCCTGCTGGCATGGTGGGCAAGAGTATCCCCGCAGGTAGGTATGAGCTTTTCACTGCCAAGGGCAATCTGCACCAAGGAGCCGTAGGAGGGGAATGGGTGAAGATTTGGAAAATGCCGTTGCATAGAACCTATGGGGCGGATTTTGAAGTCTATGGGCCTAGAGCAAGTAACCCGCAAGATGCTGAGGTAGACATTTTTGTCGGGGTAGAATAGAACAGTATGCCTTTTAAAGCGGCGCAGCCAACCGGAGCCCCGTAGGGCGTAGATTGGTGGAGGCGATGGGAGTCGAACCCATGTCCGTAGAACAACAAGCACAAAGCACTACATGCTTATCTCTTGGTTATACACGCGAGCTTGGACAAGAGCACCCGGACCCGCGCGTCAGCTCAGTGTTACGTCCATCCCTACACGGCTAAAAAGTCTTGGGATGGCCGTTTTATCTAGGGTAATACGAGTGTGCTAGCGGATAAACACGCTTGGCACCCAAGAGCTTAGGCGCTACCTCGAAAGGTACTTACGCGTAAACCGTTGCACCGAAGTGCTTAGATGTGTTTGCATCTATGTTTTGCAGCGTTTTTTAACGAGGAATGCTCCAAACCTCGACATGCTCTTTGCACGTGCTATAAAACGTCGAAACCAGTACGCCCCCAGGCGATTCAAAGATCTTAGCAGATATGCTATACTGCCGATTATACGCAGCAATTTACTAGGTGTCAATCGCAAAAGGTGCGTCCAGGCGCATAATACATGAAACATAACCCCCGCTTCAATAATTCTTCCCGTCCTAGCCGCCACGCTCGTCAGTACGACGAGGTGCGCCCAGCCCTGCCGTTCAAAAAGAAGGTCTTTGGACAGCACTTCCTGCGCAAGCAATCAGCTGTAGATCACATGATTGAAGCGGTTAGTGTTACCCCAGAAACCACGGTGCTGGAAATCGGTTGCGGCGACGGTTTTTTGACCAAATCCATCCTGGCCCAGACCCCCTGCAAGGAGCTCTGGTGCTTCGAAATTGACCCGGAGTGGGCGGCAGTGGTACGCGGTGCGGTTCCGGACCCACGCCTCACCATACACCTTCAGAATGTCTTGGAAGCAGACTTTGGTGCCTTAGAGCCGCGTAAGCCATGGGTAATGCTTGCCAACCTGCCCTACAACATCACTTTTCCCATTATTTTCCAGATTCAGCGCCATAAACACCTTTTTACCGAAGGGGTAATCATGGTGCAGGATGAGGTTGCGCGCAAAATTGTGGCCACCGAGGGAAGAACCTACAATCCGACCTCACTTTTCTTGCAGCATCATTTCAGCTGGAAACTTATGGAGAAGATCGAGCCGGGAGCCTTTACGCCCCCGCCTAAGGTCAACTCACGCCTCCTTCATTTTGTGCCAAAGGTTGATATTGCTCCCATTCCACAAGAAGAGGCATTCTGGAAATTTATTAAGTTTTGTTTCCGTTCACCGCGTCAAACTATCAAAAATAATCTCAAGCCTACTCATTACAATAATCACCCAGCCATTACCCCCGACATCCTTGCCTTGCGCGCACAGCAGATGAGCTTTGCTGATTTTTTGCGTGTGTGGGAACAGATCACGCTTTGACATCGTGGCGGTGACATGATACTTTTCCGTCGCCTACGGGCATGAGGAATGGTATATGTCATTTCAAAGCGCATGAAGGCTGCTTTTTATCCTCTTCTGAACTTCTTTTCCAGCTCACTTTTGGCGATCGTCCACATCGTTGGTCGTCCATGGACGCATACAAACCGATTCTCCACGCTCATTAAATCATTAATCAACTGCTGCATGGCTGCTGGCGCTAGGGTGTCCCCTGAGCGCACCGCAGCCTTGCAAGACATATGGCTGTGAACATGCTCATTGAACTTCATAGGGAAGGCGGCACGATCAAGGCTGCCGTGCTCAGCAATAAAATGGGCTGCGCTGGTGAGCACCTCAGCAAGTGCTGGGCCGCGCAGTTGCGGTGGACTTGTGCGTACGGCGATTTCATGCGTTCCTAAGGCATCAAACTGAATGCCTTGCTTGGCAAAGAATCCCTGCCACTTCATTAGGTGTGTGGTCAGGGCTGGGCCCAGGGTAACAACTTCGGGAAAGAGGAGCGTAATGCCGTGTGCCTCATCAAAATAATGGGTACGCCGTTCGTACAAGATACGCTCATGGGCAGCATGCTGATCGATGATAACCAGCTCATCGCGCCGTGCGCATAAAATGTAAGTGTCCATGAGTTGCCCCAAGACGCGATATTCAACTTCGGCCCCCTGCTCGATTGGTTTGGTTGGTGCCAACTCCTGTTGCATGCCAGTGAACAGCGGTTCCGGCGCGTAGTGCACGGATGTCGGTGGACGCTGCGGAGGAAAGGTTATTGCTTGCATAGGCCCTTCCGATCGGGTGCCGTCCTCAGGATGCGCAGTTTGATACTGAACGGGAACGGAGGGGCTTGAGATACGCTTTTCCGGCATGCCAAATGCTTCGTGGAGGGGTGGCAGTTGCACCTCCGCCATGCTGGCAGGGGTAAAACGCTTGGTAACAGCAGCATCCAGCGTTGCTTTGACTGCTTGCATGATGGCGGTGAACACCAAGCCCGGACGACTGAAGCGGACTTCTTCTTTTTTGGGGTGAATATTAACATCCAGTTCTGCTTGATTGGTGTTAATAAAAATAATGGCCCCCGGGAAGCGCTCTGGCGGCAGAATGCCTAGATAGCCCCGTACGAGCGCTTTGCTAAATTCAGCGTTTTTTACCCAGCGGTTGTTTACAAAAAAGAACTGGTGTGTTTTGCCGTAGCGCCAAAACTGGTGATCGCTGATGGCACCGGTCAAGGTGAGCGTGTCTTGCGTCGTGCTTACCAGTGGGATGAAGTGGTCAGCTGTTTGTGCATCCCATACTTGTGCAGCGCGGTCACGTGCTGTTGCCACTGCGGGCGCATTGAGCGTAAGCTTGCCATTGTGGTAGAGCTTGAAATGTACGCCTGGATGACTAAAGCAAAAGGCGAACACTGCTTGCTGAATCGCGTTCCATTCAGTGTCATCTTGCTTCAGGAATTTTTTACGCGCCGGGGTATTGTAGAACAAATCTTCAATGATCAACTCGGTGCCGACCGGACAAGCGATGGGGGCGATGCTGATCAAGCGATCTTCGGTGTACACCACCTCACGCCCTACCTGCTCCCCTGCCTGACGCGTGCGCAGCGTGACTCTGCTAACGGCTGCAATGCTGGTGAGTGCCTCACCGCGAAAGCCGAATGTTTCAACCGTTTCCAGGTCGTTTACCCCTTTAATTTTGCTTGTGGCGTGCGGCAGAAAACATGCTTGGGCATCTGCTTCGTCCATGCCGCAGCCGTTATCGATGATGCGGATCTGCTGTTTGCCTGCTTTGGCAAGGTGGAGTGTTATTGCGGTGGCGTTTGCATCAAGGGCATTTTCAATAATTTCTTTAATGATATGAGCAGGACGCTCAATGACCTCGCCGGCGGCGATCTTACGAGCCTCTGCTGGCGAGAGGAGGTTGATGTGTGGCATGATGACCTCCGCGTTTGGTATGCAGACCGGTAGTAAATTTATTAATGACCAACGTGGTGGAAACGGGCTTCTGTTCGCTGCCTTGCAACGTCACTTTGCCTGAGGCAAGATCTATGGTTGCCGCAGAACAATCAACCGATACAGGGATTTCCTTTGCTCCCTTGCCTGGTTGAGTGATGTGCACGTTGCCCGTCAGAAAACAGCGCTTTTCCGCTGGCAGCAGCAAAACGCACCTGCTGGGATAACGTAATTTTTTTGATGTTCTCTACTCCCTGCTGCTTGGTCGCGCTGTTGGTATCAAGCACAATCACCAGCTTTTGTGCATCCGCCTGTGAGCCGTCATGCATCGAAATATGGACATCGTCAAGATAAGTGAAGCAGAACTGTTTTTTTTTGTTGGGCACCTGGGTGCAGGAGGCGCGTTTACTGGTGATTATAATCTTGTTAGGGCTGGCAGCACCTGCGCAGAGCGGTCCTGCCAGCATGTAAAAAGCTATGACTAAAAAAGTTTTAGAACGGTTCATTGCAACTGTGCCACGGCAAATCCTAATTGCGCCTTCTTGGCACGACATCGTCGTGTGGCTGCTGCGTTGGCTCTACCAGCCCAGCGAGGGCCAGCAAGTAATGCGCCGCCTCTGGGATCATGTGAGCTAGCTCACTGACTACAATGCTGATGGTGCCGACTGTTACGCGAAAGCCAGCTTGTGCCATTACCTTTAGCCCACGAGCGATATCATTTGGCTCTGAATAGATAGGATTGGTATTGGTGTATTTGACCCATTCGATGAGCTCAGCAGCATGGATATTGTCTTCACGCGTATTAGTGTAGTAGCCAGTGATTTGCCACTCTCCCGCGGCATCTTTTTCCACGAGCAAGAATGTGCGTCCCCGGTAGAGCTCGACATAATGCTGGCCGTTCGGCAGTTCCCCGCCAAAATGAACCAACTTCTCCAGCATGGCGGTCGAATAGTGTTCCGCAGCGTAGATCACCCGCTGGCCCGCCTCATGCCACC
>RGUK01000014.1 GCA_010027825.1 bacterium | reverse complement strand
CCCAACCATGCGCCGCCCAGGGTAGAGAGCGTATCCCCATGCACGATCCAGCAACCGCGTTCGAGATTGCCACCCGCTCGAGCGATCAGAGCGCGAACTCGAGCAGCCGGAAGAAACAGCAACCTAAAGAACCAAATCAGCGCCTGAATCGGAGAATCTAGGTCGCGTTGGGTATCCAACAGAGACACATACGCACCCTGCTCTTCCAACCCGTAGTCATCGAACTGCATTCGCAGATTCTTCGGGCTCTGCCCTGTGGAGAGGAGCATCCAAGGCAAGCCTTTGCGGCTCGCCTCCAACATCACCGGGACTGCTTACACCGAACTCGCTTAACACCATGCCCGTTACCCTTACAGCTATTGGCATTCAATCCATCGACTTGACGCTGGCGGAGTCGTTCGAGCGTACTCGCAAGGTCGAAACTAAGGTGATCCGCGACAAAGACGGTGCTTTCGCTGACGGTGAAGCATACGACCCGACTGAAGATTTCTCGATCAAAGGCCGCGGCGATCTTCCGGAAGCTATTGCGCTTGGCGTCGATGCCGAGAACGCCGGTTTACGTTCGCTATCGACGCGGCCTCAGAGGTTACATTCCGGCCGAATTTCAGCGAGGAGACCATCGACTTTGCCGAATTCCGAAAGCGCTACGAAAGCGACGAATGGGTTGCGGCAAATCCTGACCACCCAATCGCCTATTTGCGCGCGATGGCGGACGCGCTGTTGACGTTGCAAGCGAAGGCTCGGGAGATTAAGCCTGCACTGCTTGTGCGGAAAGGATCACGGTTCGCGCTAGTCCCGCAGGATGCGCCACCAGAAAAGGCCAGGGAACTTTTAGCAATGCTAGGATGAGCGACAGAACCAAACAACTCGAAGCGGCATTCATCGAAGAAGGCGGAAAGGTCGGAAGCTTGACTTTGCGGCCGTTCTCTCTCGGAACTCTGAACCTCTGCCGGAGACTGAACCTGACGCTGTTTCTAGACGGCTCCGAGGAAATCAGTGATGACGAAAAGCAACGGCAGATTGTGGCGTTTGCGTGGTTCCAGAGCCAGCCGCTCAAGACGGTTCTGGCAGCGATCCGGCAAGGTTCGCATGAGGACGCGATCGCCGAGTTCGAGTTCGGCCTCAGCGTTTCCGACTTGCCTGCTTTGCTGGCGGAAATCCAACGCATCGGCGAAATGGCTAGCGCGGCAGCAGTCGAGGTCGAAGCCAAGCCCGGTTCGAGCGTAGACGAGGGCGCGCCAAAAAACTGATAGAGCCAGGATGGACGGCCTCGATCCTGTTCACCCTGGCGCGCGAAACTGGTTGGCCTGAGGCGTTCCTTCTCTGGGAGCTTCCACTTCCCCGGGCACTGCAATACTATCATTGCGCGTTACGCGCGGCACTGGCTTGGACCGTGACGCCTGGTGTTCCAGCGGTCGATCAGCTAGCCCAACTCGAAGCCTTGGCCGCTCTGGTTGTTGACGACGACGACTAATTAAATGGGCGCCACCGTAAAAATCAAAACGGACAGCTTCGCGCGCCAGCTTGAACGCATGGCTGGGCAGTCACGCCGCAGTTTCTCTGTGGTGCTTAACGAGCAGGTCAAAAACTTCGTAAAGGAGGTCATCGCCGTTACTCCACCCGGAAAGCCGGGAGGCGTCGGCAATCCCAAGACGCGCGGCACGCGCAACGTCCGCACCGACATTCTAAAGGTGATGCGCGGAACTACGGTTCAGAAGCGGGTGCAAGAAACCGATATAGCTGGCGCGCATCGCAAGGCACGGACAAAGCGCGGACGAACGCGGGAACAAAAGCCGCGAATTGTTGTGCCTGCCGATGCGTTGCGGTCCTACATTCGAATGAAGCAAGCCAACGTCGGCAAGCTGGCCGCAGGATGGAACGCGACTGCGCGAAAGTTTGGCTACACTCCGCCAGCATGGATTGCACGGCATCGCGGGAAGGGGGCGGTTCTGGCCACGTCTACGCGTTCTAAGATCCGCGTGCGAGCAACCAACGCTACGCCTTACGCATCCGATCAACACGGACTAGAGCGCCGGATTCAGGTCGGGCTCTACATCCAGGCCAACAAGATGAAGCGCCGAGTTGACTCCGCGATTGTGGACGCAGCCAAACGGGCGGCATTGAAAGCGCGATAAGATGGCAGGAATTACCGCAGAATTAGGCTTAGACGCGTCTCAATTCAACGCGGCTATCGGCAAAGCTCAAGGCACGTTGCGCACGTTTAAGGCGCGATCAGAAACGACCGGCAGGGCCGCGTCGCGCGGCATGTTCGGCGGATTCGGCCGGGCTGCAAATGAGGCTGGCGAGCTAATCGCCGGATCTATTGCAGGCCGCTCTCCCGCCGCGTTGCTGCACCGGCACTTTGACGAATTGGGCCGAGTGCTTGGCCCTGCGCTCGTTGGCGGTCTAGCTGCGGTCGGCATCGGCTCGCAAGTCGTCGGAGCAGTCCGGCGCGCAATGTCCGCAGAGACAATGGAAATCTCTATGGAGGTGCTTATCGGAGACGCCTCTAAAGCGCGCCAGACCATTTCGGAGTTACGCCGGATGGCAGCACAAACGCCCTATGAATTCCCGGACCTGGCGGACGCTACGCGGACCCTTTTAGGATTCGGCATTGCCAACGAGGATATTCTACCGACAATTTCTCGCGTTTCAGAGATCGCACAAGGCAACGCGGCAACGCTCGACCGTCTAGCTTTGGTTTACGGGCAGATTTCCGCAGCCGGTCGCCTAATGGGTCAGGACGTTCTTCAGCTTATCAATGCCGGGTTTAACCCGCTCCAAATCATTTCGCAGAAGACCGGCGAGAGCATGTTGCAACTCAAAAAGCGGATGGAGGATGGCGCTATCTCCTTCGAAGAAGTGCGTGATGCGTTTATCTCCGTGACCGGCGTTGGCGGAAGGTTTTACCAAATGAATCAAAGGCAGTCCAAAACGACTGCAGGACTGCTTTCAACGCTACGAGACGCTTACGGCGAGGTGCAGCTTGCTTTTGCCAAGCCGCTCAATACGGCGCTCAATCCCGTTATTCAATCCGCTATCAGTCTACTTAAAAGCCTACAGGACGAAGCTGAAGAAATGGGCGCAGCTTTGTCATCTGCATTCACAGGTTCAGTCAATATCCTGCAAAGCGTTCTAGGCTCGGCTGATTGGACCAAAGGCGCTTTTGGCGGGGTGATGGACATTATTACGCCGCTAGCTAATTTGCTTGGAGCCGAAATCGAACTTGCGCTAGTCCGTGCGGCTAACGCATTTATCAACGTGTTACGCGACTTCGCGGGAGAGTTTGGGCCGGAGCTTGGCAACGGCATCGTTCAGATTATGAACGTGCTCGAATCCATGGTGGACGGATTGCTTGCCTCATTCGAAAGCATTTTCCGCAGAATCGGAGATCAGCTAGACCCGAACCGTTCGCACATCGGCAAGACGACGGACGCCATTGCGAATTCATTTCAAGGCGAGAGGGCGGCACGTCGAGACGCATTCCTAAGTTCTTCGATGGTGCCAACGAAGTTTCTCGACAGCTTCGCGCGCGGATCTCGCCAGATGTTCGACGAGGCCGCACGACGTGCCGAGATCGAATTTATAAACGGCGGTCTAGGCGCTGGCGGATCAGAAGCGTTTATGGGCGGCCTGCCTAGCCCGTCTCAATTAGGCATCGGCGGACCCGCGCAAGCTGGGACTGGGACGGCGACGGCGACGGCAGCAAACACGGCCGCGCAGATGGCAGGGCGTCCAGTTGGGGCTATGGCCTCCGCTATTAACCTCATCATGGGTCGCAGCGCCAACGAGTTGATTTACGACGAAGCCAAAAAGCAAACCGCGCTAGCACAACAGCAACGCGACCTGCTTAGCCGGATCGACAAGAACACCGCCAAGCCGCAACAACAGCAAGCTCAGCCCGTCGTCATCGACATGACGCCACGATTTGCACGGCCATGAGTGAGACGTTCCAAATGGAAGGCATGACCGTCTCGCGCGACGAGCGGAACATGCTATCAGTTCAGGTTCCCTTTCGGGTTCCGACCTTGGATGAGACGTTGACCGTCTCTGCTGGGGCGCCTTTCGGCCTGCCGGAAGTCGGGCGAGCAGTAAATCAACTCGAAGGTGGAGCCGGGTATCAAGTCGTCATCACTCACGAGGGCACGACCGGAGAAAACGAAGGCGAGGCCGACGGCACGATTGAGTTCGACCAGATGTTTCGAGAGGAGCCGCTAGAGTCGCATCCGAATTGGGACAAAATCAAAGCCGAGTATGGCGGGAGCGTAGTAGACAAGGAATTGAACTTTCCTGAGTTTCTTGGCAACGCCACCACGGCACGCGTTGGAACGCTCACAAAAGGTCTAACCGGCGACTACGCAGACGCAGCCCGTTCCTCCCAACGTCGCAACCCGCTATTCGGGCAAAAGACATACCTGGCGCTCTACGTGGTCTATCGTCGCTCCTATGTGCGGAAGACGTTTCCCAAAGGCATTCTTGACCTAGCCGGAAGCACTCGCGCAAAGCTGCCAGGTGGATTGCCAACACCAAAAGGCCGGAACTGGCTGATTCAACCGCCCAAAGTTCAACGCCGAGGAACTAGCTGGGAGGTCACTGAAGAATGGATCTTGTCCAAGCCGGGTGAAGAGTGGCCTAGGTGGGTTTTTGACGTGATGCTAAAATGATCGACCTGCTAAAGCTTAAAGTTCGTCCCGGTGATCCTGTGTGGCCTGCATGGGAGCGGCTTCTGAATTGGGCGCGGCAGTTCCGGCCGATCACTTCGCCGGGAATCTTGTTGACGCAGACGCCCCAAGGAACGTACGTCGTTGCGGACGTAGCCGCCGCATCGTGGGCGCATCCGTTCAAAGTTGGGCTCACGGGAGACGGTGCGACTATTACAAAAGGCCAGGTCGAGGGCATCGTCCCGCGCATCGGCAAGGTTGCGCTGGACGCTGAGACTGCACCCGTCCTCAAGATCGCTGGCAAGCCAAACGCTGACGGGGTTTCGTGGATTGCGCTTGAGGTCAAAACCGAGGGCGCTAAAATCGCCGAGAACAAGCCAGAAAACGTGCAGATCAAGCACATGACGACCCTGGCGCGAACCGTGGACGAAACCGGGATTCAGCCAATCGCACTTCTAAGGTGGTCGGCTGGCGTGCCGTCAAGCGTGTTCCAAATCGTGCATCACAACCTCGGTCACCTCTATATTAAGCCGACCGAGACGCGCGGCAGTCGGCATCTATTCTGGGCAAAATGAACACGATCCCGGCGCGCGACTGGAACCGCATGATTGACGACCTTGCGCGGAATCAGATCCTTGGCGCGACGGTGCTGTCTGGCGGAAAGTGGCGGCATCCGTGGAGCGTCGAGGTTGGATGGAATGCGAGCCGGGAGCGATTCGAGGCGTCGATCAAGCCCGGATTTGTGAATGGCCTCGATCCCGAGCTGAGAGTTAATGGCGAAGATGCGCCAGACGCTACGCTCAAACGTTTAGGGCAAACATCAATCTCGGCGCGCTCTAAATATGTAGACGCGCTCCTGACCGAATCGCCACTTTTGCCGTTAACACAATGGCGCGCCATCGGTTTTGATGCGCCATCCGGTGCCGATGGCGAAGCAATTCCGCCGTATCTAATCGGACAGGGTGCTAGCCCGCCAACAAATGGAGCACCTGCAACCGGATTTGAACGACTGCTTCGCGCGACCGAAATCGTGCTATTTAAGGACCGCATCAACACGACCACTCAATGGACGTTTGGCCAGGGCACCGACAATACAGCCGCTCAATTTGACGTAGCCTACACTCTCAAGCCCGGAGCGAGACAACGCGCATACATCCGGACGGAGCGCAAAACATCTTTGCCCGCAGCACTTGACCCGGTGCTGAGGCTGCTAGGCGAGTGGCAGGACAACGGAACCGACCGCCTCCCGGTCGCGACCGTGTTTCTGCTTTCACCGCCCGGAACGGCCAAGCAATCGGAACCAGATTCAGCCTGGACTCCATACGTGCAGCATCACCTGTTTTGGAATCTAGTCCACGACGTGAACGTATCGCCGCGGCCGGTTGTGAGTGACGGGCTGGGCATTCCGCGCGGGCTAGGTCTAGGCGTTGCTGACGTGACGATTTCCAACCTGGCCGCACGGATCAACGACCAGAACGACGCACTGACCGAGTTCCTAAATAACAACGTCGCGGAGGGGAGGTTCTGGAGCGTATGACCGAGGAAACCCCTAAATACGGACTCGACAAAGACGCTAGACTCGCAGCCAAGCGAGCCAGAAAAGCGGAAGAGGTTGAAGAGCCGGAACCACTTGACCCGCCGTTCCCGTTTTTCGTCATCGCGTTTGAGCCGCCAAGCCGTTGACAGGTCGGGCTGCGAGGTATGCAAGCCTTGCTGTACGGCAACCTCACAACTGGCGGAGTCTCTGAAACGGTTGGAGGGGGAGACTTCGATTGGCCAATTCTGACCGAGGGCGACACGGTTCGCGTCGGCTTGCGATTCGTGGAACGCATCGACGACACGGACGTCATCGTAGAGCCGGAGGTTTTGACGGTTCGGGCATCCCTCGGAAAGATCGACGCACGCCCGACTGCGGGACAGTGGGCGCTAAAACTGGGCACCGGGTCCGCCGTTTTGAACACCAACATGACGGCCCTAATTGGGTTCGACGTGACGGCGTCGGCGCTCCAGACGGCAATCAACAACCTTCTCGGCCACGCAAACCTTTCGATTGTCGGGCATACGGTCAATCCTCCGACTACCTGCACCGTTGAGGCCAAGGACGGCAGTTTTCTCGTCCGCTTTCTCCGCAACGGTTCGCCCTACACCGCCGCCCTGACGCTGGGTGCTGGCCGGAACTCGCTCGATCCTGTCTCATTTGTCTCATATCGGTCCTATACTTTGGACGACGCCCGGGTGCATGAAATCCGTCTTGTCCAGTCGCCGGTTGCCTTTCAAGATACTTGGGCGCCTGTTGTGCCAGATGCTCCAACCCTGACGGTAATCCGTGACGGCGGAGAGGTCTCAGGAGTGCCGCTTAACGAAGTGCAGGAACTTACGGTCCCGGCTGCGTTCCGTGGCGCCTACGTGCTCAAGCGTGCCGACACATTCGCGGAATCCCCCCTGCTTTCGGTCGCCGATGGACCGGAAGAAATCGCCAGTGCTCTAACCGGACTGGCGGACGATGGCGGCTCTTTTTTGGTCAGTAATCCGCTGGCTGGCGTTGCCCGTATCGAGTTCTCTGGCGCCATGGGCGGCATTGACCAAGATCCGCTTGAAGTCGAAGTGGTTTCCGCGCCACCTGGGGACACGACTTTCGAACTCAGTCTTGCGACTGCCGAGGTCGCAAACCTTCTCCGCGCCAATCCGCTGGCCGAAAACCTTCCGCTCGAAATCGAGGTTTCGTACGAAGGTCCAGACGAAGAAGTTCGCGTGTGGACCTATCGGACGGACGTTTCACTTCGCCGGGAACTGATCTCTGACGGCTTGGCGACGGCCCAAAACATCGACTGGCTACGTCCGCCACTGCCACGCGACTACGTGCCATTCACCACGGACCAAGTCATCACGGGTTCGCAACACTTCACCACAACGCTAGGAAACGGCGCAGACTTCGAATTCGAGGTCGATCACAACCTTGACACTGAAAGCCTGCACCTGACGCTGCGGCAAAACACGGCTGGCGGAAAGGTGTTGATTCTTGGGACGGATTACGAAGCGGAAATCACTTCGGCGAACACCGTGACCGTCACACTGCTTGACGAGGTCGCGCCTTCCGCTGGCGAATATGCGGTTACGATCTCAACCGCTGGGCCTGTGGACGCGTTCCAATCCCATACGCACACAATCGAGCAGATTGTGGACCTGCAAGACATCCTTGACGGGCTAGGCTCCCGCATCTCCAACCTAGAGGATTTAGCGCCAACAGGCGTGATGGCGCTGGCGCAGGACACCGGGTACAGCTCAAGCTGGACGTTGCCAAAGCTGTTCGAGCTCTACCCAACCAAGGACGCGGTCGAGGGCGACGATATCCAAGCGCTCATTGACGCAGGACCGGCCGCACTACCGAAGGCTGGCGGCCTGCTGGCAGCGGTGCATGACGCCAGCACGGAGAACCTGCCGTCGCCGCTGCCTGCAATTTCCAATTCGCTAATCGGCAAAGTCTACACGAACGCGGGATCTTCTGCGGTCCAGCTTCCAGGCGGCCTCGGGCGCCGCGGCGTCTCGCTCCTTCCCGGCCAGTTCGCAACGTGCGACGGCCGAGTATGGTATCGCGTCGAGCGGTTTTCGACTCAGCCCAGCTACTACCCGAGCGACTTTAGCCGAACGCTGTTCACCCTGTTCGTAAACGAGCGGCAACTTCGGCTCAAGACCGAGCTTTCGCTTCAATTTGCGCTCGAAGTCGCGGTTCTGAAATCGTCCACCAACTGCCAATGGGTGCTTGTGGTCGAGACCGGCACCGCACCGCAGGACTCCTCTCCTGGCACTCCCGGATTAAACCTGCAAAACGTGGTTTGGAGCACGACGCCAACTCTAGAGCAACGGATTATCGTAACGCCAGTTCCATGCACGCACCTTTTCGGAATCCAAGTCAAACGGGCTCTGGTCAGCGGCGTAGACACCCTGACGCTAAACCAAATCCTCTACGGCGCCGCAATCGGAGGAACCGCGCCAGCATCCGCAAATTTCGCGATCCGTGCCCGGTTGATTCGATTCGACACCGAGAACAGCGTCAGTGATCCGCGCGGGTTGATTGCGCTAAAAGGGCTATTTCTCCCATCCACATCGGATGGTGTGGAGTTCCCAGATGTCGGCAAGGCCGTCATTCGGGGTTGATTCGCGTCGGGGGTGCTTGCATCTTCCCTCCCGCGTACCAGTCCAAAAGCGTCTTCGGATCGTGCCGGGTGTAGTTCGCCGTGGTTTTGATATCCCAACCAAGTTCGCCGATGCAACGCTCGACAAACTGTCGACGCAGCGCCTGATTCGGATGACGTCGGGCGGTTGAGTATGCGGGCGAGGTCGGGATGAACTGCCGAAGCCATTTCGCGTGATGCCTTTTAACGAGGTCGAACCGCTCATTTTCGCTTTCGCCGTCCACAATGTAAGGCCCGGGACCGGCCAGTAGTTCCTTGGCTAAATCCGCCGCTATCGGTAGCCGGCGAAGTGCGCTCGCATTTTTGCCTTTAAACATCTCGTACGCTTCGAGGCTAAAAAACCACTCGCCACGGCTTTTTTCGATCCATTCTTTTTTTGCGGCCAGAGCCTCCGATGACCGCAGGCCGATTTCTCGAAGCATGAGGTGGCAGCGCCAAAGAGGGCCGCAAAGTTTCGGCGCTGCCTCAATAATGGAATCCATGACGTTGTCCGGGAAAGGGCGGAAATCTGGCAGCGTTAGATTCGGGATCTGAGCTGAGCGGAAGGTCTCGATTCCGGCTGGCATCTCCCACCGCGACCAAAACCGCCGATGACGCGGAGCAAACGGCGCGCGTGCGTTTAAAGCCGTGGTTCGCTTCGTGTAGACGGACCCGGGCGAGAAGTCCAAAAACCGATAGATGACCTGGTCGTCAAGTTGGTCAATGTGCGCCTTCTCAGGATCAAGACCGGCGATCCGCGCGACTTTGACCAGAGCGTTCTCGTAGGCGTGCCCAGTTGATTGCCGGGCATACCACTCACGAAACTGTTTGGCGAATTCGGCAATAGTCGGCAACGGCTCAACACCGTCACCCGGACCCGCCGCGGTCCACTCCGACCGCTCAAAAATCTGCTGAACGGTCAGATGCGCCCGACGCTTGGCTTCCGCCAGATCCGAAGTTCGCAAAGACCGCCGAATCGGCGCGCGGTTTGGCCGGTTGACTCGCAGCCAAATGTTGGGCGAACCAGGCCTTTCGCACAAATCGACATCGTGCCAAATTTTTCTTCCTTCCCACAGGAGTGTGATTTGAATAGACGCCAAAAGCCGCATAACTAATTTTGTGCTCGTTTTGTGTTCGCCAATGGGGGCCAATTACTGCTAATTTTAGCGGATTTTGCCCGTAAAAGCAAGTTTTAACGGGGCTATTTTCTAGATTCAGGATCTAGTGTTTAACGACGTGCGAGTTCGAATCTCGCCGAGAGCACTCCTTGAAAATCAAGGAGTTACGACGCCAAAAGGTAAAGCTAGGATATTGACTGTGTTCATTTTGTGCTCGGGCGCTCGGGCTGCGGGGTGCGTCGGCTTACGCTAGCCGCCCGAGTCGCCGGTGAGAGTTCCGCCACCGCACGAACTCACACCGGCCCCGGTTCTCCCGGTTGCGCTTCGACTGTTGGGCGCCTGACATTAGGACGCCGATTCGCTCGCTGGCTTGGTCGCTGTTCATTTATGCGTCGGTTGAGAGAAGTTCCTCGGCCCGCAGCCAGGTTTTCCCAAGCGTTAGAATCTTGGCCAACGCCTCTGAAAGCTTGACGTTCTCGGCTCTGGCTTTGTCCCGTTCGCAGATCAGCCGATACTTGCACCCGGGGGCGTGGAACGCCGGGTCATTGGTTTTGGTGTCGCACGCACAGGAGGCGATGACCGAGTCAGATCCTACCGCCCATTCCTGCATGCTGACGTGCATATCGACAAGTCCCGATAACCGTTCGTTTTTGACTGTGAGTTCGCGGATCTCATCTTCCATTCGCGTGAACGTCGATAACTTGACGGTCAGGTTGCCTTTTAGTTCGCTGTCCATTTATGCGTTTAAGTTGGCGTCGATTTCCGCAATCGCTCGCTTCAGGTAAACGGCCTGATCAAGTGCCTCCTCGTAGGCGTGGCCCAACCAGGCGCGCAACGGTAAGTTGTTGGCGGCCACAGTCACTCCATATTTCGCGATGCCTAGCCGCTGGCGGTGCGCAATGTCCGCGCAGACTTTAGCTTCGATTCCTGATGGCGTTTCGATTTTTTGAACCGTTGCGCTGCGCTTTTTGTTTAAATCGTTCATTTAGGTGAAGTATACTTTACTTAATTCCTGAAATTCACATCATTCCCGAATGTGAATGCGTCTCATGATTTCTGGCTCTAGCCCCTCATCATCGTCAGCTAAAGGCTCAGGGCTCATTGCCATCGCCCCGTCGTCAATCTCGTCAATCGGCGGATTCCGCTTTGGCTCGTAGCCCATCCAACGCGCTACCGTGACAATCCGCCGTCGCAGCTCCGGGTCAAAAATCGAACTTTCCGCTAAATGGTTCAGCGCCTGCACAACTTCGGGATCAACTTCCGGCTGATAGCCCAAAACCGGCGCCGACAACGTCGCTTCCCCAATCAATTCTCGCTGCAGTTCTGCGGGTATAGTGTCGCGTAGCCAGGCGCCGAGCAGATCTGCACGGAGGTCTGCGGGGATCGCATCCAAATACGCAATTAGATGTCTGCCTGAGACCGCGTAATGCCCGTTGAGGTGACGCGAAATCGTGCCGCGCTCTACCCCGATCCTTCGGGCTATCTGTGCCGCCGGTTCAAGTTGAGCCCATTTTCGAAGAATGGCGGAAGTCTGCATTAGGCGCAATCTAGCGTGCGTTTTTTCGCACGCATTCAATTTTTTGGCACATTGGGCTTGCAGCATTTGTAACACGGTGTCAGGCTTGAACACATGCTTCAAGCAGCAGAAACAACCAACGAACGGGTAAGGGCTTTACTTAGAGCCCTCACGGAACATGCCGACTTGGCGGCACAAGCCAGCCGTAGGGCGCGCACAGCCCAAGACCGGATCGCCCACGCAGAAATTGAAAGCCTCCTCAGGGACGCAGCCGAAGCCAAACGGAAGGAACGATGAAAATCCAAATCAAATGCCGCCGAACGGGCTATGTTTTGTTTGCCTGGGAGTGCAGCAACAACAGCATCAGGTCCACCTTAGCAGCGGCGGTTGACGCTAAGGCCAATCTCTCCGGGGCCGATCTCTGCGGGGCCAATCTCTCCAAGGCCAATCTCTCCGGGGCCGATCTCTGCGGGGCCGATCTCTCCGGGGCCAATCTCTCCGGGGCCGATCTCTCCAAGGCCAATCTCTGGAGGGCCGATCTTACCGGGGCCAATCTCTACATGGCCAATCTCTACGGGGCTAAGATTACCAATTCAAAGCGGCCATTCGTTCAGATTGGCCCTATCGGTAGCGACATGAGCTTCCTGCAAGGATGGCTGACCGATCAAGGGGTCATTCTGCAGCGCGGATGTTTTAACGGCAACATTTCGCAGTTTCGCCAAAAACTCGCGGAAAAGCACGGCTCAAATGAGCACGCGCGAGAATACGAGGCGGCGCTTGCCTACATCCAATCGCATTTCGCGATTTGGCCAGCAATTGAGGAACAAGCAGTCAAGGAGGTGGCAGCATGATCGTCCTGGACAAATCGCCGAAGTTGCCTTGGACCCGGCAAATCGACGCGGCCGAGGCAGACCTTCGCTTCCTCTGCACGATGCTGTATGACCTTCACGAATCGATGCCTCAAATCCCGCTGGCTGATGTTTTCGCGGGATCAGACCTGATTCCCCCAATCATCAACGCCTATCGCGCCACCCAAACGGAGGGAGGTGAAGCATGAGCGTGACCGCAAAGCCAACCGAACGCGTGGCAGAGTTGGGCTTGAAACTGCCTCTCAAAATGCAGTCAGTCGCGACCCGTCAAGGCTATGTGCAACTAACAACACCGGTCGATCTCTTCTCGGAAGGCTGGATCGCCAAACGACTTGACGCCGACATGCAACGCGGCGCCAATGCCTGTTGGGTGCTCATGGGCGGCGCCAGCAAAAGCGCGGAACTGTGGCGCCATAACTCGGAGGTCAAATCGACGACGCCGCAAGCAAAGCTTCAAGCCTATCGGGAAACGGGACCGCTGCCAAATCTGTGGCATTACGTTCCGCGGAAAGGAGATGCAGCATGACACCTGAACAAAAGGAGCTGCTCTACACGGGGCGCTGGATGGTCACGGATCGGTTTGATGCTCCGAAGACACGCGCGGATCTGCTTCTGATCTTCAACAAGCTAATCGACGGCGACGAGGCGCCAACAACCAAGCCGACTCCCGCGGAACCATTTTCAATAATTCCACTGGAACCTGGCCCACGGTTTCCAATCATCGGGCGACCCATGTTTGTTGACCAGATCCGGCCTTACATCCGCTATAGTTCGCCGGCTTGGGCTAAGGGCGTCACCATCCATCACACCGCCGCGCCCTCTCTCGCTCAGCGTCCAGACGGGTTCCTAGAGCCGCACATGCGCAACCTTCGCTCTTATTATATGGGGCAGGGTTGGAGTGCTGGACCCCACTTCTTTGTCGATGAGGATCAGGCCTGGGCCTTTTCGCCGGTTGCTCGGCCAGGCGTCCACGCTCGCGCGTTCAACTCGACGCACATCGGAATCGAGATGCTCGGCGACTTCGACCGGGAATACCCTTGGAGCGGTCGAGGGCGGGAGGTGCTCGAAATGACACTCAGCGTCGTGCGGGAGATCCTCGCCGAAACTGGCTGGCCGGTCTCTGCGGTGAACTTCCATCGCGACGACCCGCAAACGGATAAGACATGTCCTGGCAAGCTGATCGACAAGGTCAACTTCCTGAAACTCCTCGAAGGCTAACGCGCATGAAGGTAGAGGTTGACCTGCCGGTTTCCGGCTCTGCACCCGTGCGCCTAGTCGTCGAAATCCCTGGATCAGTCCTTACCGCTGGCCAGTGCGCCAAAGCGTTCGGCGTTCCACGTCAGCAAGTGGGCGACGACTGCTTAAGCGGCCGGCTCACTGCGACACGCAATAAAGGCGGCTGGGCCATTCCCGTGGGCGCGGCCGTTCGCCTCTACCTAGGCGAAGTCATCTCAGAAGCCGCGCAGGTCTGCGGCGAAATTTCCAAGTCAGCAACAACACGAAAACGCAAATGAAGTTAGAGCCCGGTTATCATCCAATGCTCTCAGAAGAAAAGCACCACGCGATGCCTGCACTCAGCAAATCAGGCATCAAAAAGCTGTTGGTAAGTCCTATGGATTACTGGCTTAACAGCCCGTTCAACTATAGCCCAACCGACGAATCGCCGTCGCGCGACATGCTGCTAGGCAAAGCGCGCCACTGCTTGCTACTCGAAGGCAAAGCCGAATTTGACGCGCGCTTCTGTGGTAAGCCAAGCAAGTTGACGCATCCGCACGCGCTCGCTACGGTCGAAGAACTCTCAAGTTGGATCGCTGCACGCGGGATTAAGCCCGTTCGCACAGGAAAAGCTGCGTTGATCGAACAGGTCCAAGCACTCGACCCGGAGGTTGAAATCCTCGCAGATTTGGAAGCCAAGGCATCGGTCGCAGGCAAAATCATGATGCCAACGGACGACTACCTAAGCGTCCTCCAATCCGGCGACCGATTCCAGAGCCTTCGCAAGTTGATTGGCAACGGGCTCCCGGAGGTAACAATGATCTGGGAAGATCCAGATTTGAAGGTGCTATGCAAAGCCCGCTTGGACTGGCTCGGGATCGCTCCGGCTGGACATGCTCGCGTTGTCGAACTCAAGGATTTCTCGCACCAAGGCAAGAAGTCGTCGCTCAAGTCGCGGACCGATCAGGTTTTCGCCTACGAACGCCACGATATTGACGTTATGTTCCAGGCTCGCGCGTGGTTCGAAACTCCGCCAGTTATCCATGGTCCCGTTGGCGATACGGAACGCGACATCATTATTCAGTTCCGCGAGAAACTGCCAAAATTTCCGCCGCAAAACCACCCTGAAATGATGATTCTCTACGTGCGCAAAGACTCGCCGGAAGTCGAATTCATGCCGCGAACAGTTCAGCTAGCGGACCAATCTGGAGCGTTGACGCAAACCGCGGCAACTGCCTGGACAAGCATCCTTAACGCGGCCGCAGACTACCGCGAAAATCTAGCCAAATACGGACCAGATCACCCCTGGGTTTCGCCATGGAGACCGGCGCCAATCGAGTTCACCGAGCTTCCCGGATTTTACCAGTTCGCCTGATGAGGGTAACCGACCAATTTCGGGGCGATTTCATCGACGCCCTTTGTGTGTCTCGCGACGACGACACGGTTTTGACCATTGACGCCGTCTATGCTTCCGGAACGCAGAAATGCGCAGACGGCAGGACCATCGACAAGCCCGTTCTTGGCTTCAAGGGCACGGCTAAAAAGCTGATCCTGAATAAGACGAACGCCAAAATTCTTGGCTTGCTCTACGGCAACGAAATGGACAACTGGATCGGCAGAAAGTTGGCTCTGTTCCTGACCACGACCGAGGCGTTCGGACAAAAGGACGTTCTGGCTGTGCGGGTGCGGCCCAAAGATCCAGAGACAGGCCGCTCGTTCAATATGTTCGTTAAACCGGGAGCACGGAAGTGACTGAGGCCGAAATCAACGTCGCCATTCACGAAGCGCGCGGACTCAGGCCAATTTGCAAGGGATGGTGGGCCTGGAAGGATGGCCCAGAAGGGGGTTCGGGTTGCTGCAAAGCAAACACTCAGGAGCAGGTTGACGCCTGGCTGGCAAACCTTCCGGAAGGATCTTGGGCAAAGAAGCACCAGCCAAGGGAGTTGTTCCGCTACCCTGACTACGCCAATGACCTTAACGCCATGCACGAAGCGGAGAAGGTGATACTCAAAGACGGCCCAGACTCCGATATCTACATGGATTATCTAATGGCGGTCGTTATCGCCGCGCCGGCCGGATTGAGCAATCACGCCACCGCCCGCCAACGCGCCGAGGCATTCCTACGAAAAATCAAAAAATGGAAGGAAAGCAAGTGAACTATCTAAACTTCGCTCTCACGATAACTGGCGCCGTCCTTCTGTCACCTATCGGCACCGCTCTAATCGTACGCCACTTCGATTTAGATTTCATTCAAGCCTGCTACGTTATGACAGGCCAATGCGCCTGTTTTATGTGCATAGCTACCGTCGCTCAACCTCAAAATGACAGATGATCAATTCTCAACCCGCGACGTGACCGATGATGATTCGGTTTACGATGTCCAAAACTGCTCCAAAATCGGGCAACCGTGCGAGCGCTGCGACCTTGGCGTCTACCTCTACAACCCGCCCCAAAAGCAGACCTACAATCATCCCTACGAACCTGGCTGCGTCTTTTGCTCCTGTTGCGACCATGTGGCCGAATAACACAATTCATATTGTCGTTCCGGGACCGCCGCAGGCACAAAAGCGGCACCGGCACACCGCGCGCGGCAAGTTTGTGCGAGTCTACGACCCTAGCTCAGCCGACAAAGCCGATTTTCTCGCCTGTTGCCTCCAAAAATGCCCGCCGGAACCCCTGGAGGGTCCGCTTATGATAGAGCTGCATTTCGGTATGCCTCGCCCCAAGTCGCATTACACAAAAAAGGGACTAAGGCAAACCGCTCCCATCTTTCACACCGCCAAACCCGATTCTGACAACCTCGTCAAGCTCATTTTCGACGCGCTCAACGGCCGATTTTGGCGCGATGATAGCCAGATTGTTAAGCTTTTTGTCACCAAGCTGTATAGCTCGCAACCACAAACCGAAATCCTACTAACTCCAATCACACTATGACACCAGAAGCAGAAGCCATTCACGTTCCACGAGGCATGACAGCCGACCAGATTGAGATGCTGGCCGAGTGCCGAATCCGTAAAATGCTACTTGACCCGGAATTTCCCAACTTCGGCAGTGGCACGTTTGTGGATAATCACCAAATCCAGGGCCTAACCGTCTCCTATTGGGGGCCAACCGGAAAGCGGGTCGTCATTTCACAGGACGATGAAAGCTCTATCAATGCTCAAAAAAAAGGGGCGACAAGATGAGCAACAATAGCCAACTCGACGCGGATATCGTTTCAATCCACGATCGAGCCGTCGCCGAGTTTCAACGGGTCGATACACTCAACCGCGAATTGCTGGAGGCGCTAGAGGAACTTGTGGCTGCTGTCCTCGGCCCAAACAATGACAGAAAAGGCACTACGCCAATGAAGCGCGCTATTGAGGCGATCGCCAAAGCCAAAGGAGACGCATGACCTGGGACGAAATCCACACGGCTCTGACCGAAATCGACGAGGCATTCGAGGCTGGCCAGCTAGGCATGAGCCGGGATGAGCGGCGACTTCTGGACCTTATCGCCTACTACGCGGCGGAAGACTGGACCTGGGAGCCAAGCCGGGAGGACACGCTGCTTCTCGAAGACCTGCTGGCGCGATCCGTGCCAATGGCGCCCATCCGCGCGTTTTGACTCCGTGGCAGGTCCGACCCCTGCCCTATTTCAACGCTAACATTGCCCTATTTCCGACCTATGAGTAGAAAGCCATTGAGCAAACGTCTGCGATTCCAGATTTTTGACCGAGACAAGTTCACCTGCCGATACTGTGGCAGGCAGTCCGATACCTGCGTGCTCCATGTCGATCATCTGATCCCAGTCTCAAAGGGAGGAACAAACGACCCTGAAAACCTGATCACGTCGTGCGAAGACTGCAACCTCGGCAAGTCCGACAAGCTTATCGGCAGTTCAGCGCCATCTGAAGCCGACCGGCTGAGGATCGCCCAAGAGATCAATGAGCAGATTAGCGCAGTGAATCGCGCTAAAGATGCGGCAATGGTCCGGGCAAAACGAAAAGCGGATCTTGTCGCATTCTGGTGTGATTTGACCGGGAGGCACAATGCTGACCCTCGAACCATAGGCACAATCTTCAACTACGTTGTCGAATACGGCGAAGAGGTTGTCTATCCGTGGATCGAAAGGGCTGCGGACATTTGCTTTTCAGATCAAAAAATGGGCATGTATATCAGCGGAATTCGTCGCGCTATTCGGGCGGAAGAAGAGGAGGACGCATGAAGCTTCCAGCGTTTCAATTCTACCCGGGTGACTGGCGCAAAGATCCGGGCGTCCAGGCTCTCGACTACCACGACCGCGGCGTCTGGTTGGAGGTGATCTGCCTGATGCACGAATCCGAAGAGCGCGGGAAGCTGATTCTCAACGGCAAGCCTATGCCCGAGGAGGCGCTCGCAAGGCTCCTTGGTTTGGATAAGCAAATTCTAAGCGCCACCTTAACCACCCTTTTAACCTATGGTGTCGCGTCACGTTGCGAAGAAACGGGCGCTATAATATGTCGCCGCATGGTCCGGGATGAAAAGCTTCGGAAAATACGCGTTGAGGCAGGTAAAAAGGGCGGAAATCCGGTTTTGCTTAAGCAAAAACAAACCACCCAGCTTAAGCAAATTGGAACCCCTTCATCTTCATCTTCATCTTCAGCTTCTACTTCGGTTATTTCTCACACAGACGCGCGTGCGAGCGAGGTTCCAATCGACGGGGCCAAAATCGAAGCGGCGATCAAGGGCTACTGCGCCGCGGCCGACAAACGATACTCGCATGACGCTCTGCCGGCCGCTGTGCGCCAAATTCGGGCAGGTTTCGTCACTCAGGCGGATCTGTGCCAAAAACTGGCAACCATCGCCAAAACGGCCGCTAGGAACCCCAAATCAGAGCGCCGGTTTCTCCCGAGCTGCTACGACCTGATCGAACAGGGCCAGTACGACTCCGAATTGAGCGCCTTTCTTTCCGGCAAGGTGCCTGACCTGATTACGGCGCCTATCGCAATTCAACCCGTGGTTGAGGAAATTTATGAGTGACGAACCGCAAAAACGCAGCATTCCGTGGACTTCCGCGCAGATCCAGCTTCTGGACCGCATGGAGGCCATTTCACACGCCGGGGGCCTCATGGTTCTCAGTGGCACCCGGGGCACCGGCAAAACGTCGATGGCAAAGGAGGTTCAAAGCCGCCTCGGGTTTGGGATCTATGAACTCGCTCAAGACTATTTCGAGCAAACGGCCCTGCTGATCTCCGGCAAGCTGTTTCGGAACATCGACGAGGCCCGCAAGTTCCGAGAACGCCGGGTCAACACGCGGATTCTGATCCTAGACGAGATCCTATTCCTGTCACTGGACCCGCTCGGCACCCGCGTCTTGGAGGACATCGTGATTCGGCGCCATGCGATACGAAAGCCGACTATCCTCATCACCAATGCACACGAGGGCGGGCTCAATCTCCCCGATAGCATTCTGGACCGCGTGAAGGACGGCGGACGCATTTTTCAACCCAAGTGGGGATCATTTCGCATTCAGCAATGACTATGGACACCTACGCACTGACACAACGGGACCGGGACCAAAGTTACCGGCGGGCATACGACGAATGGATCTACAGCCTCTCACCGGAGGAACGCGACCAGCTTGAGGAACTGGGCGTTCACCGTCCCTCGATTCCGGGTTGCGGATCTGGGGCGCCTTCTGGAGACCTAGCAGACTCACCTCTCGCGCAATGCGAACCCGCTGAGCTTGAAGTCGAGATCGACGATGACCGCTACCACGATCTACTTCGCCGGTTGGTTGGTGAGTTGCTTTCGCAGGAAAACGCGCGGCTGTCGCTCGAATGCCTCGCACTTGTCACCGGCCTTGCATACTGCGGCGACTCGATGACCGAGATCGCGTCGAGACACGGGATCACTCGCGCCGCCGTTTCCAAACGCTGCGTTGAATTTTGCATTGCTCTCAATCTAAAGCCGAGTCGGGCCATGCGTTCGGTCAAGGCTCGCGAGAGTTACAAGAAAGCGAGACTCCGCCGGTTGAATGAAAATTGACACGACGATTGCAACGATGATTCTCGCCAGCAGCAACAAATGGACGGTTTCCAGAACCGGGCTAGTCGTCCACGAGGAACTCACCTTTGACGAGTGGGCGAGCATGGCTCCGGCCATCAACGAAGCCGCTCGGTCGGTTGCGTTCGTAATTGGCGACTGGTTGCTCTACGGCGAGGATCATTTTCGCGGCCAGTCGCGATTGCCTGGCTTTGAGGACGACAAGCTCGGGCCCAAAAAAGTTGCCAGTGACCTCTACGACGAGGCCATTCGCCTGACCGGCCTCGACAACCAAACGCTGCACGCATACGTGCATGTGAGTCGCCGAGTCCCCACCTTGTTGCGCAACAAGGATCTGTCGTGGGAGCACCACAAAATTGTGGCCAAACTGGAACAAAAAGAGCAGGCCAAGTGGCTCAACATCGCGGCTCAGTATCAGGCTTCCGACGAACCGCTGACTACGCGCAGACTTCGACGCTCGATCAGCGCCGGACGCGTTTTAGAACCGGCGGAAATCGCAATCCCGGAATCCGACAAGGGACAGGAGAACCACGTCCCCTTCGTCAACCGCTTGGTCGGATGGTGGTCACGAATGCGGGAACGGAATTGGCTAGCGTCTGCAACCGATGAACAACGGGCGGCGCTCAAACGCGATCTCGCTCCAGTCGTATCCATTTACAATGAACTCTGAAACGCACAAAACCACCGTATCGTTTCCGATTGTTGGGTTGCTTGGCATCTCCTTCGTTGTGCTGAAACTTTGCGGCGTGATCGCATGGCCGTGGATCTGGGTCACTGCTCCATTTTGGGCAGCGCCTGCTTTGCTTTTAACGATTGCAGCTGTTTTTAGTATGTGCGCTCTCATCTGCGCAATTATCGAATCTTGCAAGGATGGAAACTGACCCACTCAAACAAGCCGCACTAGCCGCAATCAAAGACCTACTCGACGCGCATTGGGAGGAGGCCAAAAACGCGCAAAACGAACAGTCTGGTGCTTTCGGAATTAGCTTTTCTGTTCGCGTCCGGCAGGGCAAGCCCGTTAAAATCAAGGTTACCAGCCGAATTAGCAAAAGCACGTCTGACGAAATTGAGGTGGCTGTATGAACAATGTCGATCCAAACGAAGCACCAACCGGCTATCTGGCGGCGCCGTGTAGCTCTAATGGAAACGCTTCGCGGTGCACCGGATGCGCCCTTTGGACCCATGAGCATTTTCAAAGGTGTCTTGAGGCAAATTGTTTTGCTGAACACAGACACGATGGTCGCGAGGTAATTTTCGTTACCAAAAAAAACGATGACCAATCTTGAAGCGGCACAAGCGCAAATGGAGGTGGACGACCTCAAGCGGAAGCTGGCTCAACGCGATGCTGAATTGCAACGCGAACGCGCAGCCCACTTGCGAGCTGTCCAGACGCTCGAAAAGGCACGCGCATCTAAAGCCGCGAACCTGCCGAAGTCCAAGCCGCGGAAGTTGGCCGGCGACCGAGTCGAAGTCATCACCGGAGACTGGCACGGGAACAAGGTAGACGTTCGCGCGTTTGGCGCTTTCCTGGCTGATCTTCAAGCGATTCAACCTCACCGTCTATTCCTTGGCGGAGACATCCTCGATTGCGGCGGATTCCTCGCAGAACACCACGCGCTTGGCTACGTCGCAGACACTGCCGACAGCTACGAGCAAGACGTGGCGACAGCTAACCGGCTCCTCGACGCAGCCCAGAATGCGGCCAACGATCCAGAGACGCATTACCTCGAAGGAAACCACGAATGGCGGGTCGAGCGTTGGGCTCTCAGCCAAAAGCTAGGCCACCACAAAGACGTTGAGCTACTCCGCCGCGCATTCGCTGCCGAGTATGTTCTCAGGCTGGAGGAACGCGGAATCCGATACTACCGGAGCGGCGAAGATCACGGCTGCGGCGTTCCAGGCTGGGTTAAGCTCGACGGGCTCTACTACGTCCACAGAGTTGGCAGATCCGCGCGCGCAGTCGTCCAAAGAGCCGCGGCCAATGTCGTCTACTTCGATACTCACAGAGCCGACTACCTGCCCGTTCGAAAGGTCGGAACCGGGCTCATAGCCGCCTGGAATCCTGGGTGCATGTGCAAATTTCAGCCTCTCTACTGCCAGCAAACGCCAACCGAATGGAACCACGGGTATCTCGTTCGCTTCATCTCGCGAACCGGCGCCTTCCAAGTCGTCAGCGTGCCAATCCAAGACGGGCACTCGTTCGGTAGTGTGATTTTCAGAAACTCAGATACGCAGAATGAAACAAACTAGCCTACGAGCTCAGATTCCCGTTACCGTCGATGCCGTGCCCGATGGATGGCTTACCGTACAACAATGGGCCGAATTTGAGGGGCTTGGTCGGTCGCGAACCTCGCAACTCATCAAGCGCCTGGTCGATGAAGCCAAATGGGAGCGGCGTCTGTTCCGCGTCCAGACAGGGCACGTTGTCCGCCCAGTTGCCCACTATCGCGACCTTTCGCAGCACAACGGCTAATGCAACCTGCTTGCAATAAAATGGGAGGCGCCGAAAAAAGTTTTGCATAGAAATTCACGA
>RGUK01000130.1 GCA_010027825.1 bacterium | reverse complement strand
GCTTCAACTTCTCGCCAGCAAATTTCTTTGCTGCAATAAACTCAATAACACGCTCCTTGGCCTTCTTAAGCCCAGCGTGTGAAGAGCTGAGTATTTTTTCAGCGTCCTGCATCGAAACAGCATCCTTTGCCGCTGTTTGCCATGGCACCGAAAGCAAGACGTCGATGTAATTTCTGCTAACAGCCGCTTCCGGGGATGTTGGCTGCATCTGTTCAAGGCGCTTGAGCTCTGCTTCAACCTTTTCCATCGCCTCTGCGGTCAGCTTGAGCTTTTTAGCACGCTTGCGCAAATCGTTGATCTCTTGCTGGTAATCTTCGCGGCCTAGCTCGCGCTGGATGGCACGCATTTGCTCGGTCAGATAGTAATCGCGCTGATGCTTTTCAACCTGACTTTGCACGCGTTTTTTAATGTTTTTTTCTGCTTTGAGAATTTCAATCTCTTTCTGCAGTTGCACGCACAGTGTAAGCGCGCGCTCACGCAAATCAATCAGCTCAAGTAAGCTCTGGCGTTCGCTAAATTCCAAATGCATTTGCACAGCAACGGTGTCACACAAATAATCCAAATCTTCCAGACCATGGAAGAGCGTGAGCACCTCGGCAGACATTTTCTCGTTCAGAGAGACGTATTCTTTAAAGAGATCAAAGAGGTTGCGATAGAGAGCAAGATTGTCAGAATTTTTAGTTAGTGGCGTAGGAATCAGATCGCGCGCCATAACGCCGATGTAACCCTCAGCAGCCTGAACTGTTACCACCTCAGAACGGGTTAGCCCCTCGATTAAAACCTTGAGCGTGCCGTTAGGCATACGCGCTACTTGAACAATGATCGCTCTCGTACCAAATTGGTAAACATCATCAATGGTAGGGTTTTCCGTATCTACAGAACGCTGAGCGGTAACAAATACCTCCTTATTGGTTCGCATGGCAGCGTCGATTGCTCGGATCGAGAGCTCTCGTCCCACCACAACAGGGACAATACTTTTAGGAAGTGCGACTAAATTTTTAAGCGGCAACACCGGTAAAAATACCGGTTCTGCCATGGTGTATTGTTGTTTCATAGGCTTGGACACTCGATTGTTACGACAATCTAGATGATATACTGCAAGCTAGGGTACCAGCGGCAGACCAAAAAGTATAGCATGCGGAAGCTTGCAGGAAGAAAGTTTTCTCACCAGCTTTCGCCCCTGAATTGACTTTTAGTCATATCAGCCTATACTTCCGTTCTGGCTATAGGAAAATGGACAAATTTTCTTCGTAAATTTTCCTGCTTCTGTTATGATAAAATGCAATTAAACACGGCAAAAAAGCCGTTTTATGCCAGTCAGCTCGGGCTGAGCCTGAAAGCACAATAGTTTAACACTTAAACTAAGGAACGTATGCAGGAACAGTCGGCGTTTTCTATTAGAAAGCTGTGGAGCATTAAACCTGAATTTAAAGAGAAGGTTTTTTACCTCTCGCTGACCTTTCTTTTGATGTCTTGCTGCCAAGTGGTCTGGCGCCCACTAAAAATGGCTATTTTCTCTAAGATGGTCGGGGCTTCCTTGGTTCCTGATGCCAAGCTTTATTCCTTGCTGTACGTCATTCCCCTCGTGCTCGTCTATTCCAAGCTCGTCGACTGGCTTCGTCGCCATCACCTTCTGTACTGCTTCATGCTTTTTCACGCTGTGGGGGGCGTCATTTTCTCCTACCTTCTTGCCCACCCCGTCTTGGGTCTGGCGAACACGGTTGTCTGCCCAAGCCGCACCCTCGGTTGGATTTTCTACTTCTTCATGGAGGGGTTTGATGCTTTCTACTCAACTACGTTCTGGTCATTTGCTGACTCTGTCAACAACCCGAAAGACGCAAAAAATTATTACGGGTTCTTCGTTTCAGGTTCCAAGATTGGCGGCATTCTAGCATCCGCACTCCTGTTCCTTGCGCTGCGCAACTGCCAGCTTGCAGACCAATTCGTCTTGCTACCGAATGCTCTTTTTCTGGGCAGCATTATGCTGGTTGCAGCATCGCTTGCCATTTATTCGCTTATGAAGCGCGTGCCTGATGATTACATGCATGGGTACGAAGCTGCTTATCAACTAGAAAAACACAAGTCACGCGAAGAAACTGGCATACTCGCCTCTTTGCGCAGCTCGGTAGACGGCTTAATTATCATGATCAAAAAGCCGTATGTATTGGGGATTTTCTCGCTGGTTGCCTTCTACGAGATTATGGCCGTTATTTTCGACTGGTGGGTGGCGCTGCATGCAGATGCCAGCAACCCGACCGTTGGAGAAATGACTGGCTATTACGCCTTCTACTATTTCTTACTCAACGTGATTGGCTTGGGTATTTCCTTCTTTGGCACAACCCCCCTCCTGCGTCTGATCGGTATACGCCTTTCCCTGTTTATTTTCCCAACCATGTGCCTGGGCATGCTCGTGATGACTTACCTGTTCCCAACACCGGAGGTTTTCTTCGCGGTCCTGGTAGCCCTACGCGCCCTCAATTATTCCCTCAACCATCCAACGCGTGAAGTGCTCTACATTCCAACAACTAAAGACATAAAATTCAAAGCAAAGACGTGGACAGACGCCTTTGGATCTCGCATCGCAAAGAGCTTTGGTTCTGTATTCAACGTATCCTTAAAAGGGGCCTCTCCCGCCTTTGCCCTTCTATCAAGTTTATCCCTCAGCTTCAGCCTCACTTTCTTCTGGCTCGTGTTGGTATATTTTCTGGGCAAAACCCTCCAAGATGCTATCGACCATAAGCAGGTGATCGGCCAAAGTGATGAAGTAACACAACCGTAGCGGAGTAGCCAGCAATGCTTGAGAGAATGCTTACTTATCTTCAAAAGAACCTCCACCTTGACCGTTATGACATTCTCAAACTGCTCTTTTGCAGCGGCACCTTCTTCTGCGTCATAGGCGCCTATTCAATCCTGCGGTCCTTTAAAACGTCAATTTTCCTGGCGTTTGTTGGGCCTGAATACGAGCCCTACGCGAAGGTGCTCAGCATCCTTGTGACCATCCCCGTTATGCTGTTTTATGCCAAGATCATCGATAAGCTGAAAAAGCACCGTGTCGTGTATTTTTTCTTGGGCATCTATGTTGTCTTAACCCTGCTCTTTGCCTACCTATTCGCTCATCCCGTTTACGGCGTAGCCAACACCCAAACAAGCCCCTATCGCTTCCTAGGCTGGATTTTCGAGTTCTTTATGGATTTGACCCAGGCATTAGTGGTTGGTACTTTCTGGAGCTTTGTAAACTCGATCAGCACGCCTGATTTTGCAAACAAAAGCTACGGCGTAATCGTTGCCTGCTCCCGACTTGGGGGGATTCTCACCACTGTTATCAGCTGGGTCATTTTAGAAAAAGCCGACCTTGGACCTTCGCTAAGCATCTCTGTGCCTATGGTCATTGCTGCGATTTTTTTCATGGCGGCTTGTTATTGCATCTATACCCTCAAACGTGTGATTCCACTAGCACACCTGCACGGCTATGAAGCCGCCTATCAGTTGGATAGACGTAATGAGCGCCAACACAAGCAATCTGGCATCTTTGAGGGCTTGCGTCTCGTGCTCACTGAACCGTATGTGCTCGGTATTTTCGGCCTTGTCTTCTCCTTTGAGGTCATCAATATCATCTTCGACTACCAGATGCATATTCTTATGTCCATTGAGAACCAAAATCAGGTGCACGAAATGAGCAAATTCATGCTGATGTACACAGGCAGCTTTCAATTGCTCAGCCTGCTTTTTGCAGCATTCGGCACATCGCAAATGATCAAACGCTTTGGCGTACAAACCTGTCTGCTGGTTATGCCTCTAATGACTATTTTTATGGCAGTGCTTCCCATCCTGTATCCAAAACTAGTAACGGTCTTTATTGTAATGGTAGGCTTGCGCGGGCTGCACTACGGCTTCAATTATCCTGTGCGCGAAATCTTGTTCATCCCAACGACTAAGGATATCCAATTCAAGTCAAAGGCATGGATCGACTCCTTTGGCCGCACCGCCTCCAAAACAGCTGGTTCAACTTTGAATATTTTCGCCGTACAGGCACCCTACTTCGTAATTGTCTTACAGTCAATTTTTTCCATCGCCCTCGCTCTTTTGTGGTGTTTTATTGCCCTTCTGGTAGGCCGCAAATATCTGAAAACCCTCAACAGCAACGCGGTTATTGGAGAAAACGAGAGCTAAGGATTATTTTCCACTTGGCGCATGTTGCGTAATGTGGCGTATTTGATACACTATTTGCACTGTTTTAAGGAAGCTTGCTTCTTTGACTCGGGTGGTCGTTTTGACCCAAGAAGCAATAGGTAAAACCCGAACGAAGGATTTTTATGTCACTTGATCTTAAGCAAATGCTTGAAGCGGGCGTTCATTTCGGACACCGTACCTCCCGTTGGTCCCCACGCATGAAGCCATTCATTTGGGGTGCCAAAAATAAAATTCACCTGATCGATGTTTCCAAAACTGCGCTGCTCCTTGAGCGTGCCGGTAAGTTCTTGAAAGAAGCAACCAGCACCGGTGGCAAGGTATTGATCGTGGGCACAAAAAAAGCTGCTCAAGACATCGTTCAAAGCGTTGCAACCAAGACTGGTATGCCTTTCGTCATCAACCGCTGGGTTGGTGGTACGCTGAGCAACTACGATCAAGTTAAAAAAGCTATTACCCGCCTGCTCCACATGCGCGACGTTGTGCAAAAGAGCACCTCTCACTACAAGAAAAAAGAACTGAGCATGATCCAGAAGGAAATTGCTCGTCTTGAGAAGAACGTTGGCGGTATTATCAATTTCGACTACCCACCAGCCGCATTGGTTGTTATTGATGCTAAAAAGGAAGTTTCTGCTATTAAAGAAGCTATCCGCATGAACATTCCGGTAGTTGCTTTGGTTGACACCAACACCGATCCAATTGGCGTAACGCATATCATTCCTGCAAATGACGACTCTCCAAAGTCAATCGCATTCATCATGCGTTACTTGGAAGAGGCACTTGCAGAAGGCGTCAAAACATTTGAAACTACCAAGGTAAAAGCACCTAAAGCTGAGCCTAAAGTGATTACTGTTGAAGCAGCACCTGCCCCTGCAGTTGAAGCAGCGGCTCCTGCACAAGAAGAAGCTTCAGC
>RGUK01000129.1 GCA_010027825.1 bacterium | reverse complement strand
GCGTTGTCATTATTTGCGATCGTTGGCTTCTCTCGACGTTCGTCTATCAGGGTGAAATCAATAACGTTCCGAAAAGCCTGATTCTCGATATTTATAACGCGACAGCCAACGTTATCCCGGACGTATGTTTTCTCCTCGATCTTTCTCCGGAAGTGGCGCGTGCACGTATAGGCACCCCCGCCGACAGGTATGAACGACGCTGCTTTGAAGACTGGCAGCGCGTCTGTGCGGCGTATCACAAGTACGCTACGCCGGGCGTAATCGCCCACCGCGTGCACAAGATTGCCGCCGACGAACCACCAGATGAGATTCACGAAACTGTTTGTGATCATCTGAAGGATTTTGTGTGGTAGTTCATTCTTGAAAGGATTCAAAATGTCCGGTTTGCTCAAAGCCGCCGCCGAAATTAAAGCCGATCGTGAACGTACGGTTGAATCGGCTAAAAACCGCATGCAATCGAGAAGTGCGAGACTTGCCGCACAAAATAATTTGCGGCACGAAGAGTTGAAGCAAATCTGCCGGTCACTTTTAAGTATTGCTCAAAAATACGTTCAACCGCATCCAAGTTCGTTTTCTGATTATTTGGACGTGATCCAGTCTGCAAAAGCCTTGCAGAATTTAGGCGTCGGCCCAGAAATCGCTGAAAACTTTCAGGCCGTTGTTTGTGCTACGGGTAACGAAATTGTGCTTAAGTCGGCTGAATACAGGATGTTACGTAACAAATCTATTGCCGGATTTGCTACAATTGCAGATCTAACTGAGAAGCCTGCAGCCGCTGGCACACACGAATTTCAACAGGGTGTGCGCGAGGGTTACCGGCGGGCTAGCGATATTGCCACGATGTTTTTAGACGACATCTCTGGTGGAGCCACAAAATGCTAAACCCACAACGAATTTTTGACGAACTCATGGATGACAATCCTGATGCGTCGATTTTTGACAATATGCAAGACGCACTAGTCGGTTACGGCAAAATAGGGCATACCGGCCCTGTTGCCGTGTACAGCAAACAAAAAATGTTTGCCAAACTGCAGAGCGACGGTTTCTCTGTCGAAGACGCCGAAGAGTATTTCGATAAGTTTGTGAATATGTGGGCGGCAGAAAATACGCCCGTAATTCTTGAAGACATGCCCGAGGAATAATTACTGTGGCTACGGTTGTTGTAAACAGGCCCGATCTAATAGAATTTAGAAACATAGTGCCGGCAAAACCAGCAAGTTCTTCACCCACACTTGTTGTTCAAGCCGGTACGTGGCAAGCAGAAAACAATACCGAAGAGTCTGGTATTGTTTTTGACGTTGGCGGAGAAAACGCACCGTTATTAAGTCCAACTGATGCACGCAAGCTTGCCCGGTGGCTAACCAAAGCCGCTGACGAAATAGAAGGCCTCGGCCACGAGAAAAAGAAAAATAAACCGAAGCGTCACTGGGGTGAGGATGACGACGATGATTACTAAGGGCGCCCCAAATGGCCAACAAAAGAATTTCGTCGCTTCCTGAAAAAGTAACACCCAATCCAAACGACATTGTTCCGATCGTTGACACGCAAGATCCGGACAATTTAAAAACGAAACGAACAACTGTTGGCGGCCTGTTTAGTGTTTTTGGTGCCGTCAGTGAAAATCTTCTTGGTGTTCCAAACGGACTCGCCACTCTTGACGACAACGGCAAAGTTGTCTCAACGCAGTTGCCAGCAAACTTTGGTGCGACTGGCGTTACTGGCCCAGTTGGTGCAACCGGTGTTACTGGTGCTGTAGGTGCCACCGGAGTCGCCGGCGTGGCTGGGGCTGTCGGTGCAACGGGCCCCGCCGGCGTTGCTGGCGCGGCTGGTTCACGCGGTGCGACTGGCGCCACGGGTCCCGAAGGCAACGCCGGCGAAACAGGTCCCCAGGGCGCTACGGGGCCGCGCGGGGCTACTGGAGCAACCGGCGTTGCCGGTGCTACCGGTGCTACTGGTTTGCAGGGCGTAGTCGGGCCTAAAGGTGCGACGGGTGTAACGGGCCCGGTCGGAAATGCTGGTGCGACGGGTGCAACCGGTGCCCAAGGCCCGCAAGGTGCAACTGGTCCTGTGGGCACAGGCGCAACCGGTGCGACGGGCGTCGCTGGTCCGCAGGGTGCTACTGGTGTTGCTGGAACGCACGGCACAACCGGTGCAACCGGTCCGACAGGTGTCGGTATCACTGGTGCTACTGGCATACAGGGTGTGACAGGCGCAACTGGTGCCCAAGGCCCCCAGGGTGCGACTGGTCCGGCAGCCGGGTCTGCTTATTCGTTTAATGTCAATTACACCGGGGCTTCACCGAGCAGCGTGTCTGGCTTACCGAGTGGTTGGTCGGCATCCATTTCTACAAACGATGTGACGATCACGCACACGACTGGTAAACAACTCAGTCACGTAGCTTATTGGGGTTACTCTAATTCGCTTGCGGCGTGGCGTTCTCGATACCCGACAGCGTCTAATGAGGTCACAATCCCCGACGCGGCGAAAACGAGTTCTTTTACGCTGCGCATTTCTAACACGGTAGTCGGTGCAGACGCGGGCACAATCGCTCGTATTATGTGCTTCTTTTAGTTTTGCTGGAGGCGCTTGTGTCGTTTATTCCAACAAAACTTTTGCGTTTCACCGCAAACTCATTTACGCCGGTTGAGAACTGGACGGCCGGCGGTCCGTGGGTCAACTATCCGTACCGCTGGTCAACATCCTTGCAGATTGTGCCGCAACCGCACGGTTCACCAGACACGCCGGTGCCGTATTTCTATGACGGCAGCGACGTAGTTGTCGGCGACTACATTTTGACTTCTGGTAATCAAGGACGCGTGTTAAAAATAGTGTCGATTGCAAGCCAGACCGCCGACACTGTGGCGTGTGTGGTTGAAGACGAGGCCCAGCAAAATACCTTGCAAGACGGTACTGCAAACGGCGACGGCGGTATCCCAGCCGGCGAAGGCATTCTATTTGTTGTCAAAAACGGATTGCCAATTTTACACCCGCTGCCCGAAGCCTTGTTTGGTGCTATTCCGCCGTACTTTTCTGCTGACATCCTTGCGCGATTTTTAAACAATCCGACGCATGACAACTATTTATTAAACCGCACAAACCATACTGGCACGCAAACAGCCAATACAATTTCTGACTTTGAAACAGCCGTAACGGCCGTAATCCCGACTGTTGCCGGTGCAACTGGCCCGCAGGGGCCGACCGGTGCGGTAGGGCCGCAAGGGGCCACTGGTGTTGCGGGCACGCCGGGTGCGACAGGCGTGGCCGGCGTTAATGGTGCTACAGGACCACAAGGTCAAACTGGTGCTACAGGCCCGCAAGGCGACCGCGTACTTTTTTTCTACGCCAGTGCCGAACTGTTTCCGGCAGTCGGCGAGCCTGGTGTTTTTTATGTTGACACCACTGCGGCACGAACATACGCGTGGTTCGAAGATTCATTGGCGTATGTTGAGATTATTGGGGCACCCGCGGCGTAAACCTGAACCGGTTCGCTGTGTTTCAACCGTTGTTGTATAATCGTGTTTTGCCGTATTTTGTGCAAATTTGCAATTCTCGTGCTGACGCCGGCTACCAAGGGAACCGCACATGTCGAACAAGAAGATTTCGTCGCTTCCGGAGAAAGACACGCCAGGTTTGAACGACCTTGTCCCGATTGTCGACGTTCAAGATCCGAGCAATTTAACAACAAAACGCACAAAGATTGGCGCGATTCTTGCCACACTTAATGCAATTACGCAAAACTTTCTCGGTATTCCTGGTGGTGTTGCGACCTTAGACGAGTCGGGTAAAGTACCCGCAACACAACTTCCGACAAGTTACGGCGCGACGGGAGCGACCGGGCCGCAGGGTTTAATCGGTTTACGTGGTGCAACTGGTGTCGCCGGACCAACGGGTGCAATTGGGCCGATTGGGACGCAGGGCGCAACTGGTCCAGTTGGCCCTTCTGGCGTTGCGGGGCCGACAGGACCTTCTGGTCTGCAAGGTGCGACCGGTGCACGCGGTTTAACCGGCCCAACCGGCCCGCAGGGTGTAAATGGCACTACGGGGCCGCAGGGAGCAACGGGGTCGACCGGCCCTCGCGGCGCGACGGGTGTTGCAGGCCCCACTGGCGTCAGCGGCGTTGCGGGCGCTACGGGCCCTGTTGGTTCTACGGGCCCTCGCGGTGCGACAGGTGTTTCCGGTAACACCGGTGCTACCGGTTTGCAAGGAATTAGCGGTCTTGTTGGCGTGACAGGTGCTACCGGCGTTAATGGTGTTACCGGCGCAACAGGTGTAACTGGTGCAACAGGCCCAATAGGCATGACCGGCGCCAGCGGTGCAACTGGTTTAACGGGCATGACTGGTGTTACCGGACCAACAGGCCCCCAGGGCGAAACGGGCCCCGCCGGCACAAGTGTAAAAATTATTGGTGTTGTGGCCAGTGTGAGCGATCTTCCCGATCCAGGAACTGTCGCAATAGGTGACGGATATATTGTTACAGACAGCGGTCGTTTACACGTGTCCGACGGTGTCAACACGTGGACCGATGTTGGTGTTATTCTCGGGCCTACCGGTGCTACAGGGGCTGTTGGTGTTACAGGGCCAACTGGAGTTACAGGGCCTCAAGGTGTTGTCGGAGCAACTGGCCCGCAAGGAGCCACAGGCCCTCACAACTGGCCCGCAAGGAGCCACAGGCCCTCAAGGTGAAACTGGGCTTCAAGGTTTAACCGGAGCAACTGGCCCGCAAGGCGGTGTCGGTGCAACTGGTCCGCAAGGTGTTACGGGTGTCACAGGTCCTGACGGAGCTACCGGGCCTAAAGGTGAAACAGGGCCTCAAGGCGAAATCGGGCCACAAGGCGAAATTGGTCCACAAGGAGAAGCAGGACCACAAGGGGCAACAGGCGTTCAGGGTCCGGTTGGTGTTGGCGTCACAATTGTCGGTACTGCAACTGTATGGCCGCCCAGCATGAATCCGACAAATGGCGATACGTGGATTATTGGTGATCCTGTTCCGGCGGGTGCACCAAACGGATTTGTTCCTGGTGACGGCGTTGTGTGGGTCGACACAGCGTGGATTAATGTCGGCCCTATTCGCGGACCAAGCGGAGCACAAGGCGCTTCTGGACTGCAAGGCGAATCTGGCCCGCAAGGTCCAACCGGCGCACAGGGCGATGCGGGTGCGAC
>RGUK01000128.1 GCA_010027825.1 bacterium | reverse complement strand
GGCAATCCGAGCGACCTTAAGGCTCTCAAGAGGTGCGTTTACAGCACCCACGACCTTCTTATGAGGCAATGCTGATGCGTTTTTCTAGTTTCCTTGACAAAAAGAACAAGCAGGCCGTGCGTGAGCTCGGCATAATACGTAACATTCTTGCCGAGGGTGATTTCAAGGTTGAGGACTTCCTGAATGAGGAAAGTCCCTATGTTTTTGTCAACTGCACTGACAGCGGGCTGGATTTCGAGGGCGTGAGGGTCTACAAGGTCGGATCCAACCTCGCATACAGGGTGCAGAAGGAGAACAAAACGGAGCCTTACGGAGAAGCATACTCGCTGGACATCGAGAATCTATTCGGAGACCTAATTTCAGACATGTCGGAGGACGAGGCGGCAGAGGAAATCAAGAAGGCCGTGGTGGAGGAGTTCAAAAATTTCTTCCAAAAGAGCGCCAAGGCCCAAGAAGAACTGAACTCGGGGGGTGCCGATCCACAGAGCAAGATAGTAGTGTCCGGAGGTTCCGGCGATCTCTCAAACACCTCCAATGTGACCTGAACGTAGTTTCGGCGGAAAATTCGGACAAAATGCCATAAATAGATGATCCCTCCGACTTTTTCCAAACGAAACAATCCATGGCGCCTCTACCACGCAGCAGAATTCTGCAGCAATTTTTCAGTCCCGTCGGCCGCAGTGCCGTTCCCGCCGGTGGTGTTGTCATGAAGGGCAGCCTGATAAGTTTCAACTACGCGTTCTGGAAGAATGACGCCTATCCGCTCGTCGTGGTGAGCGAGAGCAACAGGGACATCGGAAAACTCTGGGGGGTGAACCTACATTATCTTACATTCCCTTACATAAGGAAGTTGCTCGAGATAAGCACGGGCAATCCCGCCTTCTCCTACAAGTCCATATCCGCCGACGGATACCTCTCCAAGGCGTACAGATCGTACAAGTGGAACGGAATCAGGCAGATGAAGATTCTGGACTACAAGTTCCTGCTGAACGTCATGACCATGGTGAGAACCTTCGATCCCGCCGAAGTGCAGATCATACGCAGACAGGTGCAGGAGCAGATGAGACAGCAAATCAACCCAAAAGCGACTAATTTAAGCCAGGCTGGCGAACAGTTGCCCACCGGAGGCTGATGGCAGAAATAAAAGACCAGATAGGGAGGATAGGAAATTTCCAAGACGCGGCCATGGAGAGGCTCTCGTCCATGCTGAAGGGCGCCGTAGGCAAGGCCGTCAAGTACGCATCTGAACAGGCTAAATCCTCCGTCTCCGACAAGGACTATGAAAAACTCGCCAAGGCTCTAGAAGACCTTGGCGACGATCTGAAGGGCAGTCTCAAGGCGACGGAGAAGTTCGTAGATGAGATCAAAGAAGTTGTGAAATCCTTCGAGAAGGTCAAGCAGTCTCAACAAACTGGTTCGGCAGCGAAAGGAAGTTTTGAAAGCATTCAGAGAGAGCAGACCAAGATACTTGGAATGATACTGGAGAACCAGAAGAAGGTTCAGTCTGCAAAGATTGCCAAATATACGTCGGGCGGATCGTCTATCAAATCCAAGGCAAAGTTGTCGTTGGGAGATCTCGGATTCAAGCCAAAAGGAACCGATAGGGTTCCTGCAATGCTTAGTCCAGGCGAGTTCATTGTCAATCGCAAGGGAGCATCAAGAAATTCTGGAATACTAGACCGCATCAATAAAGGATACAGATTGGGGGGTATAGTAAAGCCCAAATACTTATTTGATGGCACTCCACCCGGTCCGTCTGGAGCAAGGCCGATGAGCGGGCTAGAAAAATTCAATAGTGGAAACTGGTCTAATTCCGTTGCAATGACGGCAACAATAGACGAGGTTAAATTAGACGCCGCGGCCGGAGCAGAGGCCGAAAAGGTCGGAAATCAAATCACAGAACACATCAACAAAGGGTTCAGAACCGGAAGCAACAAGGAAATAGCGTCTTGGCTTACCGGCATGAGTACGGCTCTCATGGGAGGCAAGGCCGATCTCCTGCAGGGGCTTTTCGCTGGATCTGTGACGGACGCCATGGATTTCCAGAGGGAGATGAGGCTCATAGCCTTTCAGACCAAGGGCATAACCGGCGACTTCAGGGACATGCAGAGAGGCTTCTCTGATCTTGGAAAGGTTGCTGCCGAGACCGGAAAAAGCATAAGCCTCATGCAGAAGGTCTACATGTCCAATCTCAAGAAGGGATTCAAGGACAACAAAGAAGGCATGAAGGTCATGAAGTCGGGGCTGTTCCTTTCCACAATGATAGGATCCGAGGCCCAGCAGACCGCCGATCTTTTCGGTGACTGGCACAGAACCTTGTCGCTCAGTGCGGGCGAAATGAGCGAGTTGGCAAGGGGAATGGGCAATATAGCCTTGAGTACGGGCGTTACAGGCGACGAACTTCTTGGAGCCATGAAATCCTCCGAAGAAATACTCAAAAATTTCAGGAACCAGAAGAATCTGACGGCCGACGTCGCAAAGTCCGTCATAGAGATCATGGCCGAGTCAAACAAAGCGGGATTCGGAGAAAGCGCAAAAAAATATCTTACGGCAATGTCAAGTTACAGCTCAATGATGAACGCCGACTCAAAGACAAAATCCTTGCTCTTTACTGTTTCAAATAGAATGGGAGGCAATGCGTCCCGTCAGATGATGATGGGCAACTTCCCGAAAGACAGGGAAAATCTCGCCGGTTTCTCCAAGGAGCTGCAAAATACAGTCGCCGGGTGGGTGGGCAAGTCCGGAAAGGACTTTGATTTCGATAATCTCACAGAGAAAGAAAAGGAGATACTTGCTCTCACGGCACAAAGATACGACATAGAAATAGCTGAATTGGAAAATCTAATAAAGACAACCAAACAAGCCAGCAAGGGTCTGGCCGGAACCGTAGAAGGACTTCGGGAGATACAGTCTAGCGAATTTTCCACGGAAGCAGAAAAGAAAATCGCCGCCGACCAAGAAAGCCAAGCCTATCTTGGTCGCAGTTTGGATTACTTGTCGGCAATTGGCGATGTTGCAAAGAAAAAAGGCCTCTCCGGAGCGCTTGCGGATTCGGCCACAAGCAGTGACTTTAAGGACAAGAGACAGGATTTCACAGCAATGGCTGGGGCTTTGACGGACGAGATGAAGGCCGCCTACGGCATAGGCGGAACAGATGAACAGATGAAGCGGCAACTAGCGGGTCTGGATCCGCAGAAGGTTGCCGAACTGAACGCCCTCGTAGCTGGAGACAAATTAAACAAGCTTGCAAACGAACAGGGAATAACTCTAGATAAAGATTATTCTAGCGAGATGCTAAAGGCTCTTGCGAAAAAAGACAGCGCAAAGTACAGAGAACTTTCTGGGGAGATGGGCGATAAGTTCAAAGAAATTTCAGTAAAAAAGCAGGCTTCCACAAGTCCGGAAGAAAAACTAGCCCTGAGAATAAACGAATTGAACGAGACCATAAGGGCCTACACTTCCTCGTTCGTCAGGGGAATGATTGACTACATGGGAATGATGGGTCTTTTGCTGATACAATTTGGCCTTATTGCCTCTGCCCTCGCCCTCACAGTCGGGCCGGGTCTTCTTAATCTGACCGGCATTATGGGCGGTCTGTTCCCGAAGGGCGGAATAAAGGGTTTGTTTACCAAGGGAGGAACTGCGGTTGATGCCGCCACTTCTGTAGCGGGCAGTGCCGCTGATAAAGCGGCAGAAGTGGTCGGCGGAGGTATGGAAAAATTTGGGAAAATGCTTGAAAAATTAGGAAGCACTAAAACAATTAAGGGTGCGGGCACTATAGCATTATTGGGGGCGGCGCTATTAATGTCTGCTCTTGGGTTCAAAACATTCAGTGAGGTTAGTTGGGAAGGAATGTTTAAAGGAACTGTTGCTTTGCTAGGTCTTATAGGCATGGCTAGACTTATAGGAAAAGCGACAACATCAATTATAAAAGGTGCGGCTGCGATTACAATACTAGGGGCAGCAGTAACAATATCTGCGGTTGGTTTCAAAACATTCAACGAAGTTAATTGGGGTAGTTTGATTAAAGGTGCGGCAGCACTTGGAGTGTTAGCAATTTCAGCCAAACTGCTTGGAAATATGACAGGTGGCATCATGATAGGCGCCGCTGCAATTGGCGCACTAGGCGCTGCTATGTGGATATCTGCAAAAGGATTCACCGCATTCAACGAAGTCAACTGGGGCTCTGTGGTTAAGGGTGCTTTGGCACTGGGTGTATTGGGGGCGGCTATTTTTGGATTAGGGGCGATCATGATGACAGGCGTGGGTGCAGTAATTTTTGGGGCAGGTACGGCTGCTTTTGTCGCCTTGGGTGTTGCAGTAGCGGCCATGGGCGTTGCTTTGAGAATTGCTTCTTTAGGAATTAAACCCTTTGCGGAATCGTTAAAATTAATTGGAGAAATTGATGGTAATAATCTAGTAACAATTGGGGCGGGATTGGCTGCGATAGGTGCTGGGATGCTAGTGTTCTCAGCTGGCATGCTTGCAGGAACAGGTGCTGGCATTTTATCTGGAATAGCGAGCTTTTTTGGTGCAAAAAGCCCTCTTGATAAGATTAAAGAATTTGTTCCTATAGCCGAGAAAATCGCATTGATAGGCGAGGCAATCAAAAACTTCGGCGAAGGAATAAGAGAACTTAGTAAAAGCACATCAGAATTCAACGCAGATGCATTTAGTCAAATAAAAGATTCAATCAGTGGATTTTCCATACCTAGAGAGATGTCAATTTCAAATTCAATAGAACAGGAGAAACTCAGGCTCAAACTCAACAGCTACGGACTTTCAAGCGAACAGGCGGAAAGCCTCATGAAAACAACGCAAAAAGCGCCAGATGCGGCTCGTGCGGCGGCCCGATCCATAGAGATGGCATCGGCATATGCCGTGACCCCCGTCGGCCATCATGCGGTGCCGGTTGCAAGACCTAACCAGGGCGGGGAAGTGGGCGATGTGCAGCCCGTCCATCTGAGAGACATAAGCGATTCAATTTTGAGGGACAGGGCTGGTAGTTCTGGAACGGGCAAGGTTCAAAGCGACGAACTTTCCAGGATAGAGGATGCTTCTTTCAGGCAAGTGGAAGAACTGGAGCAGATAAGGCAGGGCATAAGCGAATTGGTGGGTCTCATGAAGCCAAAGGGATCCGGCATTATCGGAGGTTCCGGAGAAT
>RGUK01000127.1 GCA_010027825.1 bacterium | reverse complement strand
AGGCCGGAGGGTGGCCCCGAGGGTGGCGGCGGCCGTGGCGACCTTTAGGTTGGTGGTGCCCCAGAATGCGTCGACCATTTTTTTAGGATCTCGTGGAGGATTTCAGGGGGACGGACTAGGAGACGTTGGGGAACTGGGTGGCGTTCACGGTGGCCTGCACGAAGCCATCCACGCTTTTGGAAATGGTGACGGAATCCACCACGACCTTGCCGCTCACATCGGATCCGTTGGCCACGGCCGCCAGGGTGCTGCCGGCAGAGGTGGTGTTTGCCGCGGTGATAAACATGCTGTAGCTGTACGATTTGGTGGGGTTGTAGAGGGAAAGGGCCACGACCTCGCCTGATCCGTTGCGGGCTTCAGCGCGCTGAATGTTACGCGTCTCGCTAAAGCTCTGCACGAGCCCGCCTGTTTCTGCTGTGATTCCAAATTGAAGACCGGATGTTCCAATCGTGGTGGCTGCCATAATGCCCTTTTGGTGCTGTCAACCGTCAGGCGGCGTTGCTGTTGGGATAAGCCAGCACGGTGAGCCGAAGGGTGCGCGTGAAAAGACGCTCGTCCCCTTCCACGCCGCTCTCCGTACCGGTGACGTCGAGGCGGAAGGCGCGGGCGGATCCGATGGCGGTGGTGGCGTTCAGCCGCGTGGTGGCGGCGGAATCATGGTAAAACGCCTGCAAAAGCTGGGCGCTTTTCACGTTAAAATCCTGCGGGCTGGTGTCGTCGGCTCTGGCGGCAAGCACGATTTCCACGGGCAATTCAAACACGCCGGACCTTGGCACGGGGGTTTCGGCGCCCAGGGTGGCGCGGATGGCCAGAAAGGGGGGATTTTTTTCGATGGTTTCCTGGGAAAGGTGGTAGGTGACGCCGGTGACGGAGGTGGAAAGCAGCTCCTTCAGCCCGGCCTCAACCAGACGATCCAGCATGGTGACGGCGGCCATATCTTTACGCGGGCGGTGTCACCGCCGGCCATTTGCCAATCGGGCAGGATGACCGTGGAAAATGCAATTTCCAGCAGCTGCAGCCGCATTTTTTGCACCGGCCGGTGCCGGCAAAGGCGGATGGATCCCAATGTTCGCAAGTGTGGCAAATGCCTTTTCGTTGTCTTAAAATCTCATCGGGCACGCGACGAAAGCCACCGGCGGCAAACCCAGCCACAGCATTACCAAACTGAATGGCCTGAAAAGGCAGGGATGAGCTCATGTTTCCGGCCAATGATCTTTGGCGTAATCAATGCGGCCGGGCCAGGACGGGATATTATCCTGCGACCACTGATCTTGCTGCGGGAAAAAGTAAGTCGGACGATTCTGGCGCAAGGCGGACGCCAGCACGGCCGGAGCAGAATTGATGCACATGAACTTGTCTGCATGATTCACAGCTTGCGCCAGCTCAACAATATTCTGAGCCGTCCAGTGTCTTTGATAAAAATAATAATCCTTTTCACAAAGAATGATAAAATCTCCAAGCAATTCAGCCGCTTGGCTCAGAATATCCAAGGTCGCATATTTCCAGCCCTGGCTGATGCCAAGTGAAGCCAATAAATTATATTGATCAGGCATTCTTGGCGGAGGCCCGGACGGGACGCGATCAAGGATGATCTGCCGATCCACGCCATTCAGCGCAGGATGATCGTACATGAAGTCAACGTAGGATTTACCGCTGCTTCTGTATTCGTTGTAACGATGGGGCCAAATCTGAAAATCAAGAATCTCGCCTTCACCGCTTCCTGGCTCCGTCCATTTTGCGTAGCTGATCAGATCCAGAGCTGAGGCATATTGCGGCAGGCATTCTATAAACACTTCCTCACCCTGGCTTGCAAAATGCCTGGCAGCCGGGAAGCAGTTAATGATGTCTCCAAGCCGTTGATGGTAGACGATTGTTTTCATGCGTTGAATCCGACGATGGCAAATGACCAATACAGATCACGACCGCTGCACAGGATCTGCCTGAATCCAAGATCAGCCAGCGTCTTGGTCATATCCTCCGGATGGAACAGGTGCACATGCTTGCGATTGTTTTGCGGTCGCCAGTATTCCATGTCTGGGTGAGGCAGATACATAAACAATGGCGCTCCAAACTTAAGCCGTGTTTTCCAGTGCTCGAGGGCGGAAATGTAATCAGCCACGTGCTCGAGGGTGTGGGATGAAAATATGTAATCGTATTTACCATCAGGCAGATTCATTGCCTCAAATTGGTTTCCCTGATCCGTGTTGATTGCGGTTGCGCCTGGGAAACACCATTCGCCTGTGCCGCCAATGTCTAGGCCATCACCACGGCAGAAATGTTTAGCAAACGGGAAAACGTGAGAGCAGGCGTTCCCATTTTTTAAATAATTTGGATACAGCTTGCCCTTATATTCGTACGTCACGGATTGCGTTCCTTAAATATTTTTTCACTTTTCTCGTAGTTTCTCTTGGAGTTGTGTCTCTTAAACTCCTCGTCCTGATGAGCTCCGGTGAACATGGCAAGGCTACAGCCGACCGCTGCGCGTGAGGATCGTCAGCCCGTGCCGGTAGGTCATTCGGCGCCCCGTTTCCGGCACTCCTGGCGCTCGGCTTCGGTTTGCTTCGCCTGGGCCCAGAGGGCTTGCCCGGTTTCTGCCTGGGGCAGCCAGATGACCTGCGTGACGCTGGTGCCGTAGACGCCATCCAAAGACGGGCATCCGGGCGGCATGGTGACGGGCACGTGGGTCATCAGAACGATGGGTGGGGGTTCAGCCGGGCATCATGAAATCCAAAAGGAGCCGGCACGGCCTCGTGCTCCGGGCAGCGATGCTCAACGGAAAAGCGGGCGGCCAGGCCGGCGGGGGCAAAGCGAATTCCTCGGGCCTCCAGACGGGGCCGGGCGTGCTGACAGATGAAAACGTCATCGGGCATGGAACGCCATTCCATGCCGGCCAGCTCCTCGTGCAGGCGGCGGCTGCGCAGGCTGCCCACGTAGTCGTATTCCAAGAACTCGTCCGTCCAGCTGTCCCAGTGCACGGGATAGCCGTCGAGCTGGCAGAGCAGGGCGTGCGGCGTGGTGAACGCCTCGTGCAAAGACAGGGAGCAAAAGCGGTCATAGTGGGACTTGTCCGCGGCCCAAGGCAGGCGATCCCAGACGGCAATCTGCGCGCCGGACACATGGGCGCGGATATGGGAGCAAAGCCGGGCCACGCGCTCGGGCCAGCGGTTCTCCACGATGACAAAGGTGATGGTCGGCAGCTTCAGCACGGCAGGGGGTTGCGCGTTTCAAATATCTTTTTGCCGGTCTCGTAATTCGTCGCGCTGTTGTGCCGCAAAAATTCATCGTCCGCCCTTTGACCGGTGAACATGGGGTTGTTGTGGGTGAAGACAACATCGCGGGCCTCGTTGACGCATTTGTCTGCATAGGCGCGGGCGGTGAACTCGTTATCGGAATAGATGCCGGAAGCGGCGTCGTACTCCGGCGCAAAAAGGTGTCCCTGTTTTTTAAGCCGGTTGCGCGTGAGGATGGCCATGCAAAGAAGCTGGTCTTTTCTGTGCCCGTCGCTGACGGCCAGGACGCTCTCCCGCGTGGTATCGCCCATGCGCTCGGTGATGATCTTGTCCCACCACAGGGGCGGATCCCAATCATCGGATCCTTGGACGATAATCTCTCCTTTGGCCTGTTCGGCCGCCCGGTTCCATGCGGCGATGCAGCCGCCTTTGCCTTTCAACGGCGACCAAGGCTTTAAAACATCGGCCTTGGGATCGTCGTCATCACAGCTAAAGATCCACTCCACGCTGGCGGGATCGGCGGCTTTTTTCATCCAAAGGATGCGGGCGTTAATGGCATCCTGCGGACGGCCGCGGGTGGCGTGGCAGACGGAGATGCGGATGGGCTTTAGCTTCCTCCATTGGCTTTCGATCTTGTCGGCCTCGGCCGTATCGCCCACGGCGCGGGCGGCGGCGATGTAGAGGTCAATGCATTCAAAATCATAAATGGCGCGCTGGGCGTTCCACTGGGTGACGCCGGGATCCGGCAGGACCATGGCGCTTTTCAGAAGGTAGTAGGAGGCGCCCCAGCGGCCTGCGCTGGCCTCCTCGCGCGCCATATAAAATACGGCTTCCCGTCTGGACGGACTGGCCTGGTGGGCTTTGGCAACGTAATTACACCAAGATTCGTAGCGCAACGTGGGATCCTGAGTGGGCCACAAGGCGGAGACGTGGGACCAAGCGGCGGACTGATCGCGCTTCCCGGACAAAAATAATTCCTGTTGCAGGTAGTAAGCGTACTTGCCGGCCTCGGCCAGCTCCCCTTCCAAGATGCGAATATTACGATCGGCGGATCCGGCCTTGTAGCCTTCCGGGTGGTGTTCCACCCAGCTGGCTTGTTCGGCCCGCACTTCGTATCCGGGCAACGGCAAAAGCGCCTCATGGACGGCGTAGTGCCAGCGGCCGGCCCAGCGGCCATCGGGCAGACGCTTTACCAGGCGCTCCCTGATGGGGGTTAATTTGGCGTTGGTGACGTTGTAGACAGCCGCCCAAATGCCAAGCTTGTCGTTTTTTAAAAGCTCGCTGGCAGCGTTTTTAAGAGCGTTTTTAAGGCCGTGCGCTGGCAAATCGTCCGCATCCACCCACATGGCCACGTCCCCGGTGCACGCGTCTAGAGCGGTGTTGCGCGCGTTTCCAAAATGATCCACGTGTGGCCAATCGGTTTTTCCATGGCCGTTTTGGTAGTGGACGATGGTGGCGCCCTTTTCCCTTGCGATCTCCTCGGTGCCGTCATCGAGAGCTCCGCCACGGGCGATGCAGACGACCAGCTCGTCGCACATGGGCTTAAAGGCATCCAGGCAGCGGCCGATGTACTTGGCCTCCCGGCCGGCGATCAGATAGATGGAAATTTTAGGATCTCGTGCCACGGCTTACTTCTCCCGCAGGCCCAGGACGTAGCATCCGGGGTTGGTATCGATGCTGACGATGCGGTAGGTAACGGAGTTAAATCGGCCGGTGGATCCGATGGCCGGTACTGCGGTCAGCTGGTCCGGCGCCACGGTAAACGTGGCGTTTAAATCCAGATCGTAGCCGTGGAGCTCAAGATTCTCCCGGCGTGTGACGGTGGAAAGGACGCCGGTGACGGCGGTGGATCCGATGGTGGCGGTGGTGCCAAACTGTTCGTAACAGGCTGCCAGGCTTTCCTTTAGGCACTCGGTAAATTCAGACATGCGAGGATCTCAAAAGAGGAAGGGCGGCGGACTGATTGCTCAATCCGCCGCCCCACCAAGGA
>RGUK01000126.1 GCA_010027825.1 bacterium | reverse complement strand
AGATACCTCGACGCAGACACAATCCTGGAACGCAGGATCGCACACCAGATCTACCTCGAGACATCAAGCCAGGAGCTGGCTTTCCTGGCTCGAGAGCTCGGATACGACAGGTTCGACTGCGGCCCAAACTCCGCCTGGCACGACTCGATGAGGAGAAATCGATGAAAGAGATCCTACTTCCCACCTGGTTCCCGACCGGGACCGGCACAAACGTCGACTGGGCCGAGGGCTGGGACGCCTGCCTGCTCGAGGTGACGAAAAGGCTCGAGGAAGCCGGGATCGAGTACAAGATGGAATCGAAGTTCGGCGAGGGATCGAAATCCTAGATCGAAACGGCCTATCCTTCAGCCAGGACAATCCCGCCCTGGCAAACCTGGAGAAAAGGCCATGCAACTCGTCGATATCAACGCCCGCCGCGACATGATCGCCCGGATGATCGAGGCCCAGGCGGAGCGCGACGCCGCCGCCATCCGGAAGGCCAGCGCCTACCGGATCAAGCCCAACGTCCGCAGGTGCGACAGCAAGACCCGAACCCGGCCCCGCCACGCGGCCTGAACCGGCCCGTGCCGCCAGGAAACAAAAAGCCTGGCGGCACGGAAAGCCGGTTCCAAACAGTCACAGCTGATTGTCATCCTCTCTATCCTCTCACAGTACGGCGTCTCATACGACGGATGCCAAGAAAACAAGCACTACTTCCAACTCAACACCCCCGACACGGATTACGGCTTCGTCATGGACACGCAGACGAAGGAAATCTACTGCGACCTCATCTACACCAAGAAATAACCCCCGAAACAGCCCAAGAGACAAGGAGACACAAATGGAATACTTCGGCTACTACGAGGACAAGGAGTCTTGGGAGAACTGGGAACAGTATCAGAAGGAGTGCGAGAAGGAACTCCTTCAGGACAAGGTTCTCAACTGGAAGACCATGAAGTTGGAAGACAAAGAACGCGACTGAAACAGTCATACAACCAACACAAGGAGAAACAGATGGACATCCAAATCGGAGACGGAATCACCGCCCTTCATCAAGGAAAAGTCATCAACGGCGATGTGGTGAAGATCAGAAGCATGATGGACGGAAGCACCCTCCAAGAACGGGCGATGATCACCGTCAAGGAGGACGGAACCGAAAACCGAGTCTCCTTCTACCCCGACGAGTGCGAAGGAATTGACATCACACCCGCCTACACCCGACCCGTCTGAAAACGACAGCCCAAACAGTCATACAACCAACACAAGGAAACCAACCATGAAAACCGACATTCCAGCAACCGTCCGTGTCACCGTCTACATTTCAACATATGAGCTCGGAAACCATATATCTCGTCGCAAAATCGGCAGCAAAGTAGATGCCGTGATTGACCTGCCCGGAAGCCATTGCACCGAAACACGGCCCGACTGGGGATGCTATTCACCCGTTATCACATTTCCCGCAATAGAGCGAGCCCTACGGATGCACGGCCTTCTCAGTCGCCTTGCCGACCCGCAAAAAGGATACTCATTCTCCACAGAATATTTTGACTGAAAACACCCCGCCAAACGGTCAACCAATCACAACCCCCCAAACACAAGGAGAAACAAATGGACGACCAACTTGAACTGCTCTGCCTCTGCGGTGAAAAGACCTTGGAAGGCTACTTCGTCTGCAAGGAGTGCCTTGAAGAGGAAATGAAGAACGCGTGGGGCGACGACTTCCACGACGACATGGACGGCGACCACGAATCGGGTCTCGCAAGTGCGGGTTTTGGCACTGATGAAGATTACGGCTACTACGGCGACGACGGAGAATGATCCACCCAAACAGTCAACCAATCACAACAAGGAGAAAGAAAATGAAGTCTTGGATTTGCCACAATCTGCTCGGCGAAAACCCCGAGAACATTAACGCCTTCCAAATGGCGGGCGGTCTGTCCATCCTCGCCTTTCTCGTCGGCAGTTGGATTGTGCTTTTCATCGTCGCACCCATCTTCGCTTTTCTCGGCTGAAACAGTCGGAAACACAGAGGAGAACCAACCATGATCCCCATGACCGTCGCAATCGTGAAGATCATCAACCAAAAGAAGAAAAAATGAAACCCAAACAGACATAAAGCCGGCCCCCAACATCTGGAAAACAATCGGAGAAACCGAAATGGCAAAAAATTTCATCTACGTTGTTTGGTATTTGGACGCCGACAACCACTACCACCCGGCAGGCTACTTTGACAATCAGGTCGATGCTCAGGCTTGCGTCGATTCCTTCAAGGATCATCACGCCTACGCAGCCAATATGCCCGTTAACGTTCAACTTGTGACGCCATCCGAATTGAATCGCACCCCCGCGCACCAGTTTTAATATCCAATGATCACCATCAAAATCAACACCGACAACGCCGCGTTCCAGGAAAACCCGAACGAGATCCGCACCATCCTCGAGGACCTCGGCTACAAGCTCCAGAACACCAAGGAAAACGAGGGATCTATCCGAGACACGAACGGAAACACCGTCGGCTCTTGGAAGAAAACCTGAAAAACCGACTCCAAACAGTCGGAGAAGAGAGCCACCGACACAAAGGAGCAGACATGAAACTCGGCACCGCAATTCAAGAGGCCAAGAACGAGGCCGTCAACTACCTCTGCGTCGTCCAAGTCGTCAAGCACGAGGATCAGTGGAACTTCTTCCCGTGCCGAAAGGGTTGGCTTGAAGGACAGACCAAGGAGCGACGCAAGCAGTTCATGCTCGTCGCCGAAGCCAACCCCGACGGGAATGTGAGGATCATCGGCTGAAAAAGACCGACACAAACGGCTGAACACAAGTCCCCAACAAAGGAGAAAGCCATGAAGTTCCAACTCGGCAAGACCGTGCAGACCCAAGGCATCGCACACGAGTCAAAGGACGACCCCATCTTCGCCCGCAACATCCAAGCCATCTTCACCCGATACATCAACGGGGATTGGGGCGACCTTTGCGACGACGACAAGAAAATGAACGACGACGCGGTGGCCACGGGCGACGACCGAATCCTCGCGTCCTACCTTGTCCCCACAGCCACCGCCGAAACCAAGAAAGTCTACATCATCACCGAATACGACCGATCCGTCACCACCGTGCTGTTCGCCGACGAATACTGAAAAATCCCGACACAAACGGCAAAAAGGGGGCGGGATTCAAAAAAATAGGAATCGTCCCGCAAACGGGATCGTAGTAGTAGGGGAATCGGAATCACAAACCCAAAGGAAAGAAAAATGAGCGACGATCTCAAGGGTTGGGGAGTTTTCGTGATGGACGGCGGAGCAACCGACCTCGCAAGCATGGAGGAAGGGGAGGACGCGGTTTTCTCCACAAGGGAAGAAGCCGAGGCATGGCGGGAGAAAAACCAAACGAACGGTCGCACGGCCGAAATCGTTTGGACGGAATACGGTTGGTGGGACAAAGCCGATTGGGAGGGATGAAAAAACACAAGCCCAAACGGATGTATCGGTGAAGCGACGCACCCCGCGTCACAAATAAAGAAAGGGCAGAAACCATGACACGCAAAGAGCGGATCGCAAAGGCCATGAAGCGGGACGCGGAAATCCACGCACGCGGTCACTTCACCGCCACCGAGCGGAAGGAAATCACAACCACCGCGGACTACATGATCCTCCCGACCGACCGACCCGAAACCACTTGGTTCATGCAGATCATCGCGGAACTCGCGGAAGCCCCCGCGAAGTGAAGTAAGGATTCCGATCCCCTCCCCCGAAAATCAAAGTAGGGAGAGGGGATCGGAAAAACAACAACCCAAACGGCCATAGAAGTGTGAGTGACGCACTTGCCGATGCTGTCAACATCCGCGGTTGCCGTCCCATCTCGTTCGTCGCGGAAACCACCCCCGAGTTGAAGTCGGGCAACCCGTTCGGCGGAACCACCCGCACGCACCGTCTGCGGAAACTCTCCCGCGTTTCGGGCATGATCGGATTCCGCTACGACAACGCGGTCAACAACCAACGGTTGCGGGAGGGAACCCCCGTTGACCCCGCGACGGGCGAAGTGATGGAGTTCGTCGCGGAACCCCGCAAGTGGGGGGTGCGTCGGGAGGGAACCCCCTTCGTTGACCACAAGGGGCAGACCTACCTTGAAGTGAAGGTGGAACGGTCGCTCCACTGTGAGTATCGGTTGGACGATGGAACCCCCGTTGACCCCGCGACCGTGGAGCCGTGGCTCCCCTCCCGTGAGGAAGGGCGTCGGCAAATGGTTGAGCGTCCCGTGATCCTCCGCGACTACAAGATGGAGAATCTGCGAGAAGTGACGATCAACGGGGCGACCCATACGGGTTGACACAAACCCCGCCCCCTCCCCAATCGGGGGGAGGGGGTTCGGATTCCACCCCCCATTTCAAGAAAGATTTTGCAAAAAAAGTTTCTTAGAAATCGGTTTCAAAAAATCCTGGGGCAAATGGTTATAGAAGGGGAGGCCGGGGCGCCCGACCCCTTTTTTCGATTCTTTTGTTACGTTTCCTGAAATAGGGAAATTGAATCATGATCCAATAGAAGTCGGTACCCTATTTGTTCGGAAAGGGTGGTCTTCCGGAAAAAATCGGGGGGACGGAGGGGGTATTCCAGGGGGTTTTCTGTTACGTTTCCTGGAATTCCGAAATGGAATCTCATTACGACGGAGGTTGGTACCGGGGCGGGGATGCGTGCGTTTAGTATTGACTTGATTTTCGCGTAGGATATAATCCGCCCATTCGCCAAGGCTTGGCGATTAAACCAAGAGGGATTTAAAATGACAAGTTCAGTCGCGGTTGCGGGCAAGAAGGGCGGAAGGAAGAAGAAGGGCTCCGGGTCCAAGGGAAGGAAGGGTGAGTTCCTCACCTACGACAAGGAGTACAGCCTGGAGTCCCTGAGGGAGCACTTCGGCAACAAAAACGCCCCGCCCGACCTTGTCATGCCCAGGACCAGCATGATATCCATATCGGATCTCCATGTGGATCACAAGTACCAGCGTGACCTGAGCAGGAACCACGTGATCAAGATGCTCGAGGAGTTCGACTCTTCGGGCGTGGGGTTTCTTTACGTCGCGAGGAGGAAGGACGGAACCCACTGGGTCGTGGACGGACAGCAACGGCTCAAGCTCATGCAGTACCTCAACACCCTTTTCCCCGAGCGGTACCAGAAGGTTCCCTGCGAGGTATTCGATTCTAACGGCGAGGAGCACGAGGCCGTGCTCTACAGGCTTCGCAACCATAAGAAGAAGATGACGGCTCTCGACATATTCAAGGCCAGGTACGTCTACGGGGACGTAGACGCCCTGAACATCCTCCTGTCTCTTATA
>RGUK01000125.1 GCA_010027825.1 bacterium | reverse complement strand
AGCTTCAAAGAGTTCAACCACTCGCGCCAAGCCACCGGTAATATCCTTGGTACGCTTTTCTTCGCGAGGCAGCTTGGCAATTACGTCACCAGGCATAACTTGTTGGCCGTCTTGGACCATCAAAATAGCGCCTGTTGGCACGTAGTAGCGCAAGTCTTCAGATTCTGAACCGCTTGATACCACGATGTATGGCTGGCGCTTGTCGTCGCGGCGCTCCAAAATAATCTTGCTGGTCTGAGCAGCATCTTCATCAAACTGTTCTTGGTAGGTAACGTTCTCGATCAAGTCGACGTATTGAACGCTGCCGCCTTTTTCAGTCATGATGACTTTGAAGCTGTCCCATTCTGCAACTTTTTGGTTTTCGGTTACTTGCTGACCATCTTCAACAAAGATGTGTGAGCCGTACTCAAGCATGAACTCTTCCAGTTCTCGTCCGTCGTCAGCAACGATAACGATTTTGGATTTGCGGTTCATGATTACTACGTGGCCGTCGCGATTCTTAACAGTATGCACGTTTCTGAATGAAACTTTGCCGCTGAACCTTGTTTTGAAGGTGTTTGCTTCTACCAGACCGCTCGCGGTACCCCCGACGTGGAAGGTTCTCATCGTAAGCTGCGTACCTGGTTCACCGATCGATTGAGCAGCAATAACACCTACTGCCGTGCCCATATCAACCAGCGATAGGGTAGAAAGATCCATGCCATAGCACTGCGCACATACCCCGCGTTTGGCTTGGCACGTAAGCACAGAGCGTACAGCTATAGAAGCAATCGCGGAATCGCGCAGCTGTTCAACGATAGCATCACCAATAATTTCGCCTGCTTTAGTAACTACTTTGCCAGAAACTGGATCAACAGCGTCTTGTGCGGTAATACGTCCGTACACACGGTCTGCCAAGGGCTGAATAATTTCCCCGTACTCTTTCAAGTCGGTGATAGTTACATAACCCATTGCTTGGCAGTCAGGAGCGGTAACGACTACATCTTGCGCTACGTCAACTAAACGACGTGTCAGATAACCAGAGTCTGCTGTTTTAAGTGCAGTATCTGCAAGACCCTTACGAGCCCCGTGAGTAGAAACGAAGTATTCAAATACGCTCAAGCCTTCTTTAAAGTTAGCAAGAACGGGGGTTTCCATAATTTCCCCTGATGGTGTTGCCATCAGACCCCGCATCGCTGCCAGCTGACGGATTTGCTGACGAGAGCCCCGAGCCCCTGAGTCCAACATCATGAACACTGGGTTAAAGGGCTCATTATTCTTTTGCTGGTTGGTAGCCGCTTTGCGGTCATCTTCTTCCAGCAGCTGAATCATCTCATTGGTCAGGTCTTCAGTGGCGCGTGCCCATACCTGAATAACCTTACTGTGGCGTTCGCCGTTGGTGATGGCGCCATCCAGGTAAAGCTTTTCAGCTTTTTCAACTTCAGCTTTTGCCTTCTTGATAATGGAGGCTTTGGTTTGTGGGATGACCAAATTGTCCACCGACAATGAGATGCCCCCAAACGTTGCATAGGAGAAGCCGAGTTTTTTAATTTTGTCGAGCGTTTCTACCGTTGCGTCAGCGCCGAAGGCCTTGTAGACCTTGGCAATCATGTTAGTGAGGTCTTTTTTCTTAACAGCCTTGTTTACCCAGTTGAAGCTGCTACCGATAGGAAGCGCTTCATACAAAATGACGCGACCAACAGTGGTTTCGACGATTTTACCATCGGCTAAACGCACCTTGATTGGTGCTTGCACGTTGATGCGCTTGTGCTGGTAGGCTGAGATAACTTCACTGATGTTACCAAAAGTTAGTCCTTCACCAGGCACGTTTTTGCGTCCCTTGGTGAGGTAGTAAAGACCAAGCACCATGTCTTGAGACGGTACAGCCAGTGGACGACCATTTGCAGGGGTCAGAATGTTGCGAGTCGAGAGCATTAAGCGCACTGCTTCAGCGCGCGCCGTCTTGCTCAGCAGAACGTGCACAGCCATCTGGTCACCGTCAAAGTCTGCGTTGAATGCAGCGCAAACCAGCGGGTGAATCTTAATAGCCTTGCCTTCAACCAGCGTTGGGAAGAATGCTTGGATCGAAAGACGGTGCAGCGTTGGTGCTCGGTTGAGCAGAACTGGGCGGTCTTTTACAACCTCTTCCAGCGCTTCCCAAACCTCTGGCGTCATTTCCTCTACCATGCGCTTTGCAACGCGTAGGTTAGGAGCCAACTCACGCTGTTGCAGTTCAACGTAGACGTATGGCTTGAATAATTCAAGAGCCATCATCTTAGGTAAACCGCACTGGTGCATCTTCAACTCAGGGTCGACAACGATTACAGAACGACCGGAGTAGTCAACGCGCTTACCAAGCAAGTTCTGACGGAAGCGTCCTTGCTTACCACGAAGCATTTCGCTGAGTGATTTAAGTGGACGCTTTGCCACGCACTGGTTGACCGCGGCGACCGTTGTCGATCAAGGCGTCAACCGACTCTTGCAGCATACGTTTTTCGTTTTTAATAATAACGTCTGGTGCTTCAAGTTCGATGAGGCGCTTAAGACGAATGTTTCTGTTAAGTACACGACGGTACAAATCGTTCAGGTCTGAGCTTGCAAAACGGCCACCTTCAAGCGGCACCAATGGGCGCAAGTCCGGTGGCAACACAGGCAATACATCCAGAATAATCCATTCAGGACGTAGTCCTGCCTGAACCATGCCGGAAAGCACCTTGAAGCGCTTAGCGATACGGTGCTTAACTGCAACTGAGGTAGTCTGCGTGTACTCTTCCTCAATTTTTCTAACTTCAAAGTTCAAATCAAGCAAAGAGAGCAGTTGGCGAATTGCCTCAGCGCCCATGCCAGCCTTAAACATAGTGTCTTCAGGGTTGGCGTAGACGTAGTTCTCGTAATCTTGACTTGAAATCAAGGTGCGTTGTGGAAACGGTGAATTACCTTGGTAAATTACAATGTAGCTGTCAAAGTAAATAACACGCTCTAAATCGCGCACCGTCATATTCATAATCAAGCTCAAATAGCTTGGAATTCCTTTGAGGAACCAAATATGACAGACCGGGGAAACCAAATTAATGTGCCCCATGCGCTCACGGCGAACACGCGCCTGAATAACTTCCACACCGCACTTTTCGCAGGTGACGCCGCGGTGCTTCATGCGCTTATACTTGCCGCAGTTACATTCCCAGTCCTTAACCGGTCCGAAGATGCGTGCGCAGAAAAGGCCGTCGCGCTCTGGCTTGAGCGTGCGGTAGTTAATGGTCTCGATCTTTTTGACTTCGCCGTACGACAAAGAACGAATCTTTTCGGGGGAAGCAATACCAAGACGGAGCGCATTAAACTGCGTAATGCTTATATACTCACGAAATCTTTCAAGCATCTTGTTATTCACCGACGTGCTCCTTACTTGTCTTGAACAAATCAACCTGTAGACCTAAGCTCTGGAGCTCCTTGACCAATACGTTGAATGACTCAGGAATACCAGCTTCCGGTACCTCTTCTCCGCGAACGATTGCTTCGTAAGCCTTGATACGTCCATTGACGTCGTCAGACTTAAGCGTAAGCATTTCCTGCAGCGTGTATGCAGCGCCGTACGCGTACAATGCCCATACTTCCATTTCCCCAAGTCGCTGGCCACCAAACTGCGCTTTACCGCCAAGTGGCTGCTGGGTGATGAGGGAGTAGGGCCCAACGGAACGTGCGTGCAGTTTGTCGTCTGCCAAGTGGTTCAATTTCATCATATAGATGAAGCCGACAGTAACCGGTTGATCAAATTGTTCGCCTGTTCTTCCATCGAACAACGGATAGGAGCCGTTTGCAGGCAAGCCTTGCTCTTTAAGGAAGGGCTGGATTTCTTTTTCGTAATCAGCGCCATCAAATACTGGCGTCTTGAAGGCAATTCCACGTTCAGCGGTTTTGCGGGCAAGACGGAGCACTTCTTCCTTGCCGTATTCTTTTTCAATATCGTTAATGACTTCAGCGCCGTAATAATGAGCCAAACGCTGCTTCATTTCTTGGTGAGAAAGATCGGCTAATTGAGTGGCAAGCTTATCCGAAGCAACCTTGCCAGCCATGCCAAGCATGGTTTCCAAGATTTGTCCCACGTTCATACGACCTGGAACACCAAGCGGGTTCAGAACGATGTCTACCGGGGTACCATCTTGCATGTATGGCATATCTTCTACGTTAACAATGCGTGAAACCACACCCTTGTTACCGTGACGTCCTGCCATCTTGTCTCCCACCGAGAGGCGACGTTTGGTTGCAACGTAGACTTTAATCATCTTGATCACACCAGAAGGCAGATCGTCGCCCTTACGGAGCTGATTAATACGATCTTCTTTAAGCGCTGTCAAAACGTGGATCTGATTGGTCAAGATCTCATTGTAATTCTTGATCTTGGCATCAATTTCTTTGTCGCCAGTTTCGATGCTGAGCAACCGTGCAATTTCCACCAGCTGCAACTTATCAGCGCTAAAGACGCCCTTAACCAGGAGGTCTTTTGCTGCTGCAGACTTGCTTGTTTTGCCATCAACCAGCTCGATAACGCGGGTCTTGATACCTTTTTCTAAGGTCTGCAGATGATAGGCGAAGTTGTCTTCAATCTTCTGCGTTTCTTTCTGCACGATTTCTTTGTAGCGCTTGTCTTTACGTATGCCGCTGCGTGAGAAGACCTTAACGTCCACAACCGTTGCTTCCACGCCTGGTGGAACGCGCAACGAAGTATCTCGCACTTCGCGTGACTTTTCACCGAAGATAGCGCGCAGGAGCTTCTCTTCTGGGGAAACTTGTACGTCCCCTTTGAGCGTTACCTTGCCCACCAAGATATCGCCAGGTTTGACACGCGTGCCAATCTTGACAATACCGTCCTCATCCAACGCTTCCAGATCTTTAACCGCAGAATAAGGTAGCCACGAATCGTCCCCTTCTTCGTATCCAAGCCAGCGAACCAAATATGACCACTTCTTTGGATTATTTCCATGTCCCGAATGGCGCACAATTTTGTCGACATAAAACTCGTCCAAATCCACAGACGCGAGCTTTATCTTGTCCTCCCACATCATTTCCGACGGATGTCGAAATACCCGCAGTCGACTGGTATGGACGACTGATTCTCGATTGGAGATTAAGTCCTTTACTTTAATCATATCAGGACGTTCAATCCCTGTTATAACTAAAGGTCCACGATAGAGGCCAGATAACTTGTCGGGTGGACGGTTAGGGTACTTCAAAAGCACGAAATGACCTATAGTAAATTGGTCCACTTCATGAACATTTACTTCACCATCTACCGCTCGACTTCGCTGATTCTTGCTCAAAAAGTCTCGTGTAGTC
>RGUK01000124.1 GCA_010027825.1 bacterium | reverse complement strand
GGTTTTAGCGATCTATTAGGAAAAGTTACAGTAAGCAATTACTTTAATGCGATTGCAAACCATTGCCCTAAGTGCGGGTTGCCAATGCCTAAATCATTCTCACATTGTTCAGCATGTAATACCGCTATGATTGCCCCAAAGTCTGAGGTGGCACAAGGAGCATAATGGCTGACAATTACAACACAATAATTGATCAAGGCTCTGACTGGTATCGCAACTTTCTTTACACACAGCCTGCAACTATTACCAATGTTTCAGGAAATGGTACAACTGTTACCTACACCGCAGATAATGGATTTAGCGCAGGACAAACAGTTTTTATTCAAGGGATTTTGCCTAGCCAATACAACTTAGGCAATGTGACAATTGCAAGCCGTACATCAACACAGTTCACAGTCACTAATCCTGCAACTGGGTTGTACATACAAGGCGGTACAGCATTAAGCGCAGTTGATTTGACTAACTACACCGCTGAGATGCAATTGCGCTCGCTTCCTAGTAGCCCCATTGTTGTTTTAACGCTGAATACAGCCAATGGCATTACAATTGATGGGCCAACAGGAACAATTGCTGTACATGCAACAGCGACACAAACAGCCGCTATTGTTGCAGGCCCTTATTATTATGATTTAGAGATAACATCACCTACGAATGTTAAAACACGCATTGTTCAAGGTGAATTGAATGTGAACGCAGAGGTGACAAGATGACATACAACCCAAATAACTTTTTGAACAATCCCAACCCTGTTGGAACTCCTAATGTCATTGTTGTTACACCTGGCCCAATGGGACAACAAGGCGCTCAAGGTATTCAAGGTATTTCAGGTAACTTTGCCGCACAAGGAACTCAAGGCACACAAGGTTTACAAGGTGGCGGATTTAACCAGGCACAAGGAACACAGGGTTTACAAGGCCCACAAGGATTAGATGGTGTTCAAGGTACAAATGGTTTGCAGGGCGTACAAGGCGCGCAAGGCACAACAGGTATTCAGGGTGCAACTGGTATTCAAGGTTCATTTGGTGTTCAAGGAATAATTGGTTCACAAGGAACTCAAGGCTCACAAGGTTTAACTGGTGTACAAGGTGCAACAGGAACACAAGGATTTAACGGAACTCAAGGCGTAACAGGAGCGCAAGGCATCATTGGTGCGCAGGGTGTAACAGGAATACAAGGCGCAGTTGGTGTTCAAGGATTTACTGGTGCGCAAGGAACGATTGGATCTCAGGGTTTAACAGGTATTCAAGGTTCTGTTGGTGTTCAAGGTTCTGTTGGCACACAAGGAATTACTGGTACTAATGGTTCACAAGGAACTACTGGATCACAAGGCGCAACAGGCACAACTGGATCTCAAGGTGTGCAAGGTGTTCAAGGCCACCAGGGAACAATTGGCTCACAAGGAACAACAGGCTTACAAGGTATTACAGGTATTCAAGGGCCATTTGGTACAACTGGTAATACAGGTGCGCAAGGTACAACTGGTACAGGAGTTCAAGGAGCAACTGGATCACAAGGCACAATTGGTTCTCAAGGATTAGTTGGCCCACAAGGTGCTACAGGATCACAAGGACTTGTTGGAGTTCAAGGAACTACAGGTGCGCAGGGCGCGCAAGGCGTTCAAGGCAATGACGGTACACAAGGTACAACTGGAACTCAGGGATTAACTGGCTCACAGGGAATTCAAGGCGTACAAGGACATGAAGGAACTCAGGGCGCTGAAGGAATTCAAGGTATTGAAGGCGCACAAGGAACAATCGGTACTCAAGGTGCAACTGGCTCACAAGGTTTAATTGGAATTCAAGGAACTACGGGTACACAAGGTACACAAGGAATTCAAGGAGTTACTGGTAGCCAGGGTATTCAAGGTTTAGACGGTACACAGGGCGTTCAAGGTGTTACAGGCGCAAGCGGAACATCATCATCTATCTTTGATTACCAAGCAAGAACAAACTCACAAACACCACCACCTAACGCTGGTGACATCAAATGGGATAACGCAACACAAGCAAGCGCAAATAACATTTATGTTTCTCACTTAACAACTTACAATGTGGACATTGATGTTTTATTAGCAAACATTAAAAATGGTGACATCTTCTTTATTCAAGATAGAAACAACTCTAACAACTATCAAGAATGGCAAGTAAGCGGAACACCATCAACTGTTGCAAATGATTATTGGACTTACCCAGTTACGCTTTTATCTTCAAGCGGCACAGGCACAACAAACTTTGCTAATGGCCACAACATTTCTATTATTACTCAAAGCGTTGGTGTGCAAGGAACAACAGGCGCACAAGGAACTGAGGGCGCTCAAGGAACTCAAGGCTTGCAAGGAATTCAGGGAACTACTGGCTTGCAAGGCATCACTGGTACTCAAGGATTAACTGGCGCTCAGGGAACAACTGGCACACAAGGTGTTGAGGGTATTCAGGGCGTTGAAGGTGCGCAAGGACTTGAAGGTATTCAGGGCCATGACGGAACACAGGGCATAACTGGAACTCAAGGTGCTGTTGGCTTACAAGGCACTCAAGGAATTCAAGGCCAAGAGGGAATTCAAGGCTTAGAAGGTGCGCAAGGCACTACAGGCGCTCAAGGCTTTATTGGTATTCAGGGCATAACTGGAATTCAAGGCGCAACAGGAACTCAAGGAACTCAGGGAACTCAAGGCGTTCAGGGAACTGAAGGTTTGCAAGGTGTTCAAGGAACTAATGGCTTAAATGGTGCGCAGGGAACTACAGGTGCGCAAGGTACTAATGGACTCAACGGCGCTCAAGGAACTACAGGTAGCCAGGGAACTGATGGTATTCAAGGCATAACAGGTACTCAAGGTTTTGATGGCACTCAAGGCATGACAGGTTCTCAGGGAACAACTGGTAGCCAAGGAATTCAAGGCACTACTGGAACACAGGGCGCAACAGGTTCACAAGGAACATTTGGCGCGCAGGGAACTACAGGAACTCAGGGTTTAACTGGATCACAAGGTCAAACTGGTTCTCAAGGAATTCAAGGAGTTCAGGGTACAACTGGTATTCAGGGTGCTACTGGTACACAAGGTATTACTGGAACAACTGGCGCTCAAGGTACTCAAGGAATAACAGGATCTCAGGGAACTACTGGAACACAAGGTACTAATGGAGTTAATGGTACTCAAGGTACTCAGGGTGTTCAAGGAACAACAGGCTCTCAAGGCACTACTGGACTTCAAGGATTAACTGGAACTCAAGGTCTGCAAGGAACTTTAGGAACACAGGGAACTACTGGAACGCTTCCTACAATTACATTTAATGCACAAACAACCGCCTATACATTGGTTGCGGGAGATGTGAACAAGTGGGTTACACAGAGCGGTACTGCAAACATCACCGTTCCTTCAGGAACATTTAGCACTGGACAAGTTATTTATGTACAGCGCATTGGTGCAGGTGCGGTTTCTATTGTGGCAAGCGGCGTGACATTTACATCAAATGGATCTGCAAGCCCAGTGTTACGCGCTCAATACAGTTCCGCATCAATCCTTTGCACAAGTTCTAACAACTTCACAATTGTTGGAGACATTACCTAACCCATAACATTCCTACATCTGCGGTAGGCCGTAGGTTGGCTACTTTCCAACCTCCGTCAATCCAATCGTCAGATGTAAGTTGATGCCAGGCGTTGAGTTGATTGACATTGTTTGATTGCATGTTGCCCCATTCTTGCGGCTCTTGCAGATGGTTCACAATGTATTGCGCGGCCATTTCTCTGTAGCCCAGGGTAAATAAATAATCTAATTGATCCTCATGTTGATGCATGGTTTCAAATGTCCATTCAAAGCAAATCATTCCCCCGTAATGGCGGGTCATGCCTTTCATTACTTGCCACTCAGCACCTTCAACATCAATTTTGATTAAGTCAGGGTTGCCATACTTGTCTGCCAATGTATCAATCGTAATTGTGTTTACCTCAACCTCACGGTAAGGCTTTCCTTTGTATGGCATGCCATCTTTTGTGAGCCATTCTTGATTAAGCGTACTAAGCCCATCTTCATCTGCTTCATAAAACTTTAAGCGCTTGCCATCTTTGTCGCTCACAGCCATTTTAAGAGGCACAACATCAGAGTTGTAGATAAAGTTTGCCATAAACCCGTGGTGCGGCTTCTAAGGCTATTACGCGGTATCCCTGTTCTAACCCTGCAAGCACTGCATCACCACGATTAGCCCCAACATCAAACATCAACATTGGCAATCCTTTCAAGGTTGTGTTTTACCGCTGACAAATACCCTGGATCTATTTCCATCTGCTCTAAACGCTTGAGCAATTCAATACTTTCATCTTTGCGTCCAATCCACCAAGCACTCACTGCCTTTTCAAACAACAAAACATACTGGCCTTCATAGCCAACATGAACAGGAAGTGATGTATGTAAATGTTGATGCAATCCAATGCTGGCCCATGTGTAGCACTCCTGCCATTGGCCTAAACGCTCATGGAATTGAGATAACAAAAAGTAACCTTCAGGGCGGTAAGGCAAATAAGCCACAGCCTGCAATAAACAATTGCTTACAGTGGCATTACGATCATTTTGGTCATCAAAACAATGCGCAACTTTCAGAAGTGAGGCATAAACCAGGCTAGGGTGCGACTCATAACCGTATTCAGCGGTGCGCAAATAAAAAGATACGGCTGATGCTGTTTGATTTTGTTTCTCATACTCCACTGCAACATCAAAGTTAAGCGCTGGATTAAATGGATCTTTAGATAGTTCTATGACTAGATCCTCAATTTTCATAAGCCAGTGCCTCCATTATTAGATCCTCCACCACTACACCAGGCACTTGCAACACAAATGCGGCATTATCCTGGAAACCAAAAGACACCAAAAGGTTACCTTTGTGAACCGCCGCCCCTACACAGAACTCAACGCGGGCATCTAAGAATGAAAATTCTTTACTCAGCCCGATTACATTAAGTTCCTGATCCCATAAAACTAAGCGGTGGCGATAAATAGCATCTTTCTGCTTGAGGTAATTCTTGAATAGATCTACCTCATGGGTAATTGAGATGTACATGTTGCCCCACCGTATGACCTGACTAGATCCACGCTGATCTTTAGGCGCAATGGCTGTTGGCTTATGGAATACCTGTTCACATTCACCGCTGATGGGGTTGGCATAAACTAATTCTGTTGGCATAGTCCACTTGATGAAGTGATACGGCTTATCAAGAACTGGTATCCAATTCTTCTCACAATACGAGTTGTTAGGAAAGGGTGCATTGATGCGCACACGCCTGACTTCTTTGACTGCCCAGTTATCCCAATCAATCTCA
>RGUK01000123.1 GCA_010027825.1 bacterium | reverse complement strand
ATACCAAAACGCTTCTGGTTCTTTTGCTACAAATACAGCCTTAAATGCTGCTTCTAGTGTTCTTTTACCTACAAGTATTTATCAAAATGCTTCAGGATCATTTGTTCTTGATACCGATAGTCGTTTGTCGGATGCCAGATACCCTACACCACACGCAATATCACATAGCATTTATGGTGATGATTCTCTGGCGCCAGATTTACTCGATACTTCCGCTGTTACTGTTTATGGTTTTACTAATAATATCTTCAATGGTAATTACGGGTATGCTTATGATGGTGGAGACCCTCCTCAACAATTGTTTATAAACGGGCTTCCTGTTTGGTATAATGGTACAGGTGATGCTTATATCTGGTATAAAACATTCGCAGGTGCAAAATGGGTCATAACACAAGGTTACCCTGATGATAATTCTCCCGTTCTTTCATTTACTGGTGCTTCAGAATGGCCGTTTTCTCTAGGAAATCCTACTGCAACTAATTGGTCTAATGAAGTTAAAATTAGACAGACAAGCCTGTCTCCAAGCTACTTAACAGATATTGGTAATGTAGGTGGATCATATCAAAATGACATACCGAGATTTGCTCTTTATGATCACTCTCACCCTCTACCAACAATTCAACAATTGGATACAGATTCTCGCTATGTTAAACTTTCATCAAATGTTTTTACATACGATCCAAGCGTTTCATCTATTGATACAACGTATGGTAATAATATTGCTACAGGCATTTTTTCTAGTTCTCTAGGCGGTAATTGTAATTTAGCTTCCGGTGTATATGCTAATATTATCGGAGGTCTCGGTAACTATAACCCTTTAAGAGACTCAGTTATCGGTGGTGGTGTTGCAAATCACACTGGTGGCTTTGCTCCTTTCGGTATTACAGCAGCTGCTTCAATATCAGGTAATGGTTCTCAAACTCGTTTAACAGGTACAGGTATCCAAAGCTGTTTCTCTTCACCTTTTACATCTAACAATGTTTCTATTTATTATTCTACAACAGCAACACCATTAAGCGCTGGTTTATTTACAACAGCTACAATTGCTGCAACTGGTACAAACTATGTTATTATTAATGGTGATTATAGTACATGCACAGCGTCCGGTCTTAGTGCCTGTAGTATCTATGTCTATGATAGAGCGATTAATAATACAGGTTATAATAACTTTATAGGCGGTGGAAAGCTTAATACAGCTTCAGGCTGTTATGGTTTTATTGGAGGTGGTATTTGTAATATTACAACTAATAGTGGAGCTATAGCTGGTGGAATTGGAAATTGTAATACAGGATTCGGTGGTTCGTTTATTGGAGGTGGTAATATAAATTGTATTACTGCAACCCCCGGTTATGCATTTATAGCTGGGGGTAGACAAAATTCTGTTTCTGGTTGGTATTCTGCAATTGGTGGAGGTTCGTTTAATAATATTACTGGTCAAAATGCGGTTGTAGCAGGTGGTGCTTCTAATGCAATAATATCAAGCGGTGGAAGTATAGGTGGAGGATGTCTAAATCGTGTAACAGGTTTACTCTCTAATATAGGTGGAGGAGTTTGCAATGCTATTTGTGGTGGTACACATTCGACAATCGTTGGTGGTAAATTCAACTACAACCCTCTATTTAATTCTAGTATTGTAGGTGGTTCATTTAACCATACCGGTGGTTATACTCCAGCTAATATTACAGCAGCTGCTTCTATCTCAGGTAACGGTACAAACACAGCGTTAATTCTTAACGGTATCGGTTCATGTTTCAGTGCATCAGGTACAACTGGTGCAGTTTCTTTGATGTGGATGACATCAGGTACTGCAAATAGTACTCTATCATCAGCGTGTTTTGCTACAGCTAACGTTGTAACTAATGCTGCTAACTGTATTATCATTAACGGTGATTATAGTACATGTAGAACGGGAGCAAGTGCATGTAGCATTTGGGTATATGATAGATGCGTAAACAATAATGGTTGCACGAGTTTTATCGGTGGTGGTGTACTGAATACTGCTTCTGGGTGCTATGGTGTGTTGAATGGTGGGTACTATAATACAAACTCTGGTTGTTATGGCTTTTTAGGCGGCGGTAGAACTAATAGAATTACATCCACAAATGCAGATCATGTTATCGTAGGTGGTGGTCAGAATCAGATTACAACAACAGGTAGCAGTGGGTTTATTGGTGGTGGTATCCAGAATACGATAACTGGTAGTTCTAATAGAATAACAATCGCAGGTGGGTCTGGTAATTCCGCATCTGGTGCTTATTCGTTTATTGGTGGTGGAGCGACAAATAGAGTAGCTAATACCTTCGCTGTCGTTGCAGGTGGTGCCAATAACTGCTCATCTGGATCTGGAGCAGGTATTGTCAGCGGGAGATACAACACAGCTTCTGGTACTTACTCCTTTGTTGCAGCAGGTTCAGGTAATAACGTCGCAGGTACCTATAGTAGTATTGCAGGTGGTGTTGGTAACTGCATAAATTCCGGTGGTGGTGGTAATTTTATCGGTGGTGGCTGCTGTAATTCAACATCATTTAGTTGCTCAGTAGTAGTAGGTGGTCAATGTAACTGTGCCGGTGGTGTCGATGTAGTTGTTGGTGGTTTCTGTAATACAGCCTCTGCTAACTATAGTGTTGTTGTTGGGGGTGCAAAAAATAATGCACTTAATAACTACAGCTTTATTGCCGGTGGTCAGTGTAACCATACAAATGGATTCGCTAATACGTTTATTCTCGGATCAAGCTTAAGTGCTACAAAAGCAAATTATACATATGTAAATAATCTATCGGTTCAGGGAAATATAGAATCAAATACAAACTATGTTACTACTTTATCGTTAACAGCAAATCAAACTGCTAATAATGCTGCTGATACTGTTGTCACTCTCGATCCTATAAATGATCCAAATAATTGGTTTAATAGGAGTACCCGTAGAATTACACCAACTATACCAGGTTACTATCATGTTGACTATCAAGTAGCCTGGGTCGGTGGTACATCAGGCTCAGGTAATCAAAATAACATTCAAATTAGAAGAAATGGAACATCGGTAGCTCTAGCCCAGCAGCCTATTAATAGCTCTAATGTTAATACAACACAGAATACATCAGGCATTTCCTATCTTAATGGTACGACCGATTATCTCGAATTTACAGCCTATTCAAGCAATGCCGCTCAAAGCATTGTAGGTACATCAGATGGTGCTTGGACAAAGGTAGAAGTCTTTAAAATTAACTAAATAACATTATGGCAACAATTATAATTCAACCCGAACAATCTATTGATATAGATACAAACAGTCTCGTACTCGATAGAGTCGTAGACAGCTCTGCTAGTCAAACTATCTGGACAACAATTCCAGCTCTCGGAAGAGATATCTACCTCTGGTATGGACCTGTGGAATACGAGGAAGCAGGTATTTGGACAAATGAATCAGCGCTTCAACGAGCTAAAGATCTCATTAATTCTGGTAATATACGGTTTGTTTAATTACTTCGTATAACCGAAACTTTGCTGATACCATGCAAAGTTATTATCAATCCAATCACAGATTTGCTTACCAAGTATAGTATTGTAATCTGGAGTTAGTGGTTGTACCTTCTGACGAATAGTATGGAGATCATTTGTCAGACCATATACTGAATCATCCTCTTTAACAGTCTGTTCAATATTATCGAAGTCATGCCTAACGTGGGTAAGACCTAGATACTCATAGATCTTATTCATCTCACGATCAGGGTAACTAGTTAAATCTTCTGCTCTAATATAGAGCACTTCCTTATTAATACCTTCAAGGAATGTCTGCTGTAAACGCTCAAGAGCCAATCCTACAGGAGGTGAAGCAACCCAAGCATCAATTCTCTTAGCTGTACTTGTACCTTTCATCTCAGCATGATTCTGAATAGACTGATGATGTTCTTGATTCTTCCTATATAGCTTTTCCATAGAGGAGAAAACACTCTTTAGGTTTCTAACCATACAGATCATCTTTGGCTTCTCACCCATAAAAGATTCAAACCAACGGTAATGAATAGTACCGCCACGGGTCTTAACACAGAGATGTGGTTTATTAGAATATGATTTTGCATATCCCTCCAATCCACCTTTACAAAAACCACGCCAAGTCTTAAAAGCTAGCTCTTGATCAATAGCTTTAACTTCAGGTGTGTTGGTAAAGTTCATTCTTGCTCCATAAAGATACTCCAGAACAGGATCAGTAGGTGTAGCACAGATTTCAGGGTTCTGATTCAGAATACACTGAAGGAGTGTACTCATGCTCCTAGGCATCGACGAGTTAAAGAAGATCATTAGAATGTTAATGTAGTAGCTGGCATATCAAAAAGCAACTCACCGGATTTTGATCCAAGAAGTGCTTCAACAAATTGATCTTTGTCAAATATTGTATTAACATCGTCGTACGGGCATTCGTGAAAACGGCCACCTACCCAATCTGATTCCTCTAAATAGCTATCAATAAAGTGTCTAAATGACTTTGTTTCAGCTGGTAGAATATTTTTATGAACTTTGTGACCAAATACAACAGGTGAATTTGCTATCCAACCAACAACCGCTTCTTTATCATAGGCTGCAGCTGCATGTTGAATAAGTGAATCAATACCGAGTATCTTATCTGCAAACGGTATATAAAGGAGTAAATTTCTCACGGAATCAGTAACTTGAATAGTACCGTTTAATATAGGTTGATTATCTCTCCGTACATGAAGCACTTTACTAAAATTACCTTTTATAGCATCAACAACTTCTTGTGCGAAAACAGGCGGTAGATCTCTTGACCACGAATAAGGGTGTTGCTGGCTTTCTGCACCACCGCATGATTGAACAAGTAGGATTGGACCTTCTTTATTAACCTGACGTTCAATAAACATGAGTTCACGTTGGGTTGGGTAGAGCTCAGGCTTCTTCGTAATACAAGGTATACCAAAAAGATCACACCAAATTTCACTTAAATGCTTTCGCTTATAGAGAATATCTTCGGTATGATATGGTTCAGTTCTAAAAACTTTCGTATCCTTATCTCTTATATAGTCGTCGTAGAAGTACGGTAGGAAGCCAAATTTGTAGACCCGGTAAACGCTTGGGTTGTGTAGAAACACTTCAGGCCATGCTGTAACTACAACAAGTTTTCTTTCCGGATAAGCTGCTACAAGCGACTTTACAACGGCTGTAGCGATTATATTTTTACCTACACCACCGTCGATGTGAAAAATCATGTATTGGTCCATGTGGGTATTTTAGCTACATGGACCAATCTTGCAAGTGTACCTTCTTATATTATAGCTTGAAACTTTGAACACAGAAAACCCTCGGCCGATCGGCCGAG
>RGUK01000122.1 GCA_010027825.1 bacterium | reverse complement strand
AAGATTGCGGCACCGACTCACGACCTCATCCTCAAGCTCCGTGTTGTGGGCATTGCGGGCACCATCACCGACGGCACGGAATTTGTTCCGACCACCGCCGGTTCGACCGTTACCGCCGCTTCTATGGAAGTTGGCACCGGCTACAAGCTCTGCCGAGTGAAGGAAGACACCAACAACGGCTTCTACGCGGTCTGCAAGAACTCGGCCCAGCAGGAGTTTGTCTTTGATGGCAACGTTCCAAGCCAGGGCAACAGCACCGTTTATCCTTACGTTACCGGACGAATCGCAGCGGCGGCCCGAGTGACCACCGGAGGATTGATCTAACATGGCATCAAGAACAGAAAACGATTCGCTAGTCTTGTGTAACCTTGGCCTCAAGGAAGTACAGACGACCTACTTGCAGAACAATCCCCCGCGATTTTCCAAGTACACCAACATCTACCGAACGGACGTTCAGTCGACTCGTATCGCGGTGGAAGGTGATTTCCCCTTTTTCACCCCGATCAACCAAGGCACCGCTTTGGAACCGACTCAGTACAGCGTTCCTTACGTTCGCGACTACACCACGTTCAAGTACGGCCGCATCTTTGAGTGGGACGGCGACATGAACTACACCGACGTGTACAACCGGATTCAGCCTCAAGGAAAGAAGCTGATGAAGGCTGGCTTGAACACTTACGAGCGGGTTGCCGCTTCGATGTTCCAACTTGCAAACACTTCGGCAATCGTGACTCCCGACGGCGTGAACCTTGCCTCGACGGCTCACCCTACCCAGTCCGGTACGTACTCCAACTACGCTTCGGGCAATGCCTTCACCACGGCAAATCTAACCATTGCGGTGGCGTCTGTCATGCAGCAGCCGACTTACACCGGCGAACCGCTTGACCTTCAGCCGCCGTGGAATCTGCTCGTTCCCCCGGGATTGGCTGATGTCGCCAACCGCGTTATTGGCTCCAAGCTCTTGCAGGGCGGTAACGCTAACGACTACAACGAAGTTGGCACCAACTTCAACGGCACCGTTACTACGGGTTACTTCACCAATGCGACGCTCTGGGCACTTGTCCCGGCGCGAAAGGACGAGAATCCTTTGAACATCTTGGAGAAGCGACCTTTGACGATGAAAGCAGGACAGGCGGATGGTCGGTATGACTCCAACTTCATTACCTGCGTGTTCTCGATTGGTGTTCTGCCTCGCGACTGGCGCGGCACGTACTTCGCCGGGGCTTAACCGCTTCGGCCTTGTGTTCCGGGCGGCCTCCTCAGCCGCCCATTCCCATTTATGACCGCGCAAAATGTAATTGACGAGTTCCGCACTAGTACCTACTATCCCGAATGTTCGTCGGCGATGGCGGCCACTCTTTTTGCTCGGGCTTACAAGCGCGTCTGTTCCGATTTGCGGCTTAGGCAGACGGAAGTCTTTATTCCAATGGTCGCCGACCAGCGCACGTATGCCATTTCGGCCGAAGTCTTGCGGATCTGGGAGTGTCAGTACGATACAAGCGCAGATGCTACGGCGGCATTGATTCCAACCACCGGGCAGATCCTTTTCCAGATTGACAACAACTATAAGCAGGCGACGGGAATCCCAACGCACTTTTACTACGAGGACACGGCAAGCGGTAACACGTCCGTTCCTAAGCTCTGTTTTTACCCCGTGCCTCTCACGTCGGCATCTGGCACTTATCCGCGTGTACGGGCCATAGGAAGCTTGCATCAAGCCCTTTTGACTGGCGACGATATTCCAAGCGGTCTATTTGACGGCGACGTGTTTTTGTATGACATGGCGTATCGGTATTCCATCAAGGAAGATGCCAAGATGACTGACCGATGGCGGCAGTTGTATCAGGAGATGATGCAGAAAGCGGACCAGCAAGTTAATGGCAAGCCCGACGGCACTCAGGTTTACGATTTCAGCTTTGCTTTAAAAAATCCTAGTCGGAGAAACCTTTGAGCCTTGTTCAGATTGTTGGTTCCAGCAACCCGGCGCGGGGTATGCGTACCGATCCAGATCCTACTACGCTAGGGCAGGGCCTTCACCGGCTTTTGGTTAATCTGCGGTGCCGACGGGCTACGCTTGCGGTGCGGGATAGCTCGGTTTTGATTGGCGGAACGGCTCCGACGGCTAACGCTTCCCTTCGCGGGTATTGGGCGGGTTACATCGGCGGGTCGTACCGGATGGTGGCGGCGTTTCGAGTCGGCGGCGCGACCAATCTTTACAGCTATTCACTCTCGGGTAACACGTGGACGGCAATTACCGGGGCGTCATTTGCGACGGACGGGCAAGTTCAATTTGCTCCAGCGGATACGCGCAGTTCTACAACCCCATCAATTGCTTCGGTAAGTGCGATTATTGCCCAAAACGGAATTAATGCACCTTTGATTTGGAACGTAGCGGGCGCCACGGCGACGGCTATTGCATCGGTAGCAACAATTGCGGCAACCCAATCAGCATATTGCCAAAACTCCATTCAAATGTCCACTTGCACTCTTGCGAATGGCACCCCTGCTGAATGGATTTTAGACGTTGGCGGCGGCGGGTTTGCGAGGCTACGATCTTTGGTTGGAGCATGGGTCAACGTTCGCAACTCAGACATTACGGGGACGGTCTTTTTTGACAAATTGTCAACCGGAGGCATTACTAAAATGACGCTTAACGGCCAGCTTGCGGTTGTTGTTTTGGATGATGCAACGTCTCCTGCCTCGCCTTACGACAGGGTAACGCGAGTTGACGTGTACGACAGTGTTGCGGCAAGCTGGAAGACCATTTGGGACACCACTTCAACGGGAAGCGTGGTTGTTCGAGACATTCCCAACCCATCCTCTTCCATTTCTCGGTCTCGCATATTTGCCTATTCCGCAGGCACTTTAGAAGGGCTTTCTATCACGGGGGTTCGTTTTTATAATAACGGGACAGCAGTTGCGGCAATTGAAACGGCGTACATCGGGTTTGTGGGCACCACCGGGCTAAATCTGACTTCAAGTCAGTACGCCATATCCAGATACCAGAGCTACAGTAACGTTGAATCGGCGGCAACGCCAGCCAAGGCAAGCAATCCTCAGTTTTTTACAACAATGGGAGCCGACCCATTGATGAAACAAATCAGATGGGTTCAAGACGCAAACGTCTTTACTTCCTACTATCTTAAGTTTGGCGGCACGTTTACAACGCCACCTGACTACCAGCGTGTTTACGTTTCCATAAGCGGATCTGAATATGGGCTGATTGCCCAAGCCGACCCCATTGGAACGTACTTTGCGACAAACGACGTGCCCAACTACCTTTTCAACCCCTACGACGAGACGGCGGTCATCATGCCAACCGGCGCGGCTATTGCCTCGGTCAATGGGCGTCTTGTCATTGGGGCTGGCCCTAAGCTCTGGCAGTCGGGATTCAATGATCCGATGCACTGGCAACCGTCAGCAACCGTAGATGCGGACGGGAACATTGACGAGACTTCCCCCGATTCTAGGAGCTACCCCGGCGAATTCATCACCGCATTGCGTGGGCTTCCTGGCGTCGTCTTCGGCGTCGGATCGCTGGCAATCTTCACCCTGTCCAATATGTACCGGCTGGCAATCGGTAAGACTTCCCAGTTTGGTAGCTACACCAGCATCGTAGGCAATCGCGGTTGTCGCCACCCGTACAGCATCAGCATCATGGACGGTGCGGTATGGTTCCTAGACAGTGAAAACCGGGTCAGATATACCAGCGGCGGCAGTGATGGGGATTCTCCATCGCTTGATAAAGTCAATCAAAGAATTGCCGGTGGCACTCTATTTGTTTCTGGCGTTGATCGCGTGTGTGGTATTGCTTCCTTCGACTACTACGCAATGTACTACCCAGGAAGTGACCCCGCTACCGGAACGGCGGACACCACCCCTAAAGAGGGACTAATCTACGACTTTCTGACCGGGGAATGGGTTCTGGACCGATTCCCGTTTGACATTGCTGGCGTCGTCACGATTGATGACGGTTTGGTGCGTCGAAGCCTTGGAATCACGACGGCGGGACTTGTTTGGGAACTGTACCGACCGGGCCAAACAACCGAAAACTCTGCCAACCTGCCGTTCAGGATTGAGGCGCGGGAATACGTCTCGGAGAACTGGAATACGGCGGCATACAAAGCAATGGCGGTATTTGCCGACGCAACGGCGGGCGAAACATGGACTACTCGGCGTCTGGTGCCCATTACCGGGGCTACAACCGATGGCACCATCAATATGGGGGTAGCAACCGCTTTGGCTTACAGAAAGGATCAGGGAACGGGTGGCGCATTGATTGCGTGTTCAGCGGTGTCTTGCATCCCCATGCTCTACGGAAACGCCCCGTCAGGAACGCGGATTCGCCAGCTTGTAATTGACACTGACGAGCGGCTTGGAGGTCCAGATCGCTCTTAGTGCCGAGGAACGAATTGCCGCGCTAGAATCGGCGGTGGCGGCCCTTGGGGACACGACGACGCTTAGGGCGGCAAGGACCACGACGACGGCAAAAGCCGAGCAAACGGTTTGGTTTACGTCTCGGGTTACGGTGACGACCGACCCGACGGCCACAACCAAATGGGTCCGCTTTACGGCTGATCCAAGCATTATTCCTAATGAGGCTACAAGCGTTATCCTTGGCGGTCAGGCAGTCAAGGCAGCGGCGGCGGGAAACGAACCTCGGGTTCTAATCCGCAAAGGGTCGGGATCATTGGAGCGGCAAGTGTTATTTCTAGCGGATTCGGCAATCTCTCGGGACGGAGCGGCAATTACCGCTGATGCCCCTTGCGCCGATTCGGGTTTTGAATATTACGTGGAATCAGGACTGCTTACCCTCACGCTGACTGTGGACGGCTATCGAAAATGAATTTTAACGATCTTTTTGGAATGATGAATAAGCAATCGGGCATAAGCGGCGCATCTGGCGGCGGCGCGTCTGGCGGCACCAATAATGATCTGTCTGCTTTGCTCAAAGGCAGGAAGTCCAATCAGCTCAAAGATTTTTTTGCGTCGCTTGGTCTTGACGTAGATGGCAACAACGAAGTAGGCCGGATGCTTCAAAACCTGTCGGCGGGTGCTTACGGGAACGCGGTATCTCGGCAAGGATTCAATAACGGGCTAGAAGGGCAATACCAGTCGGCATTTCAGCGGCTTTTGAACAGCTTTACCGAAGATCCAAACGCACTCAGCAAGCGAGCCAGCGAGAACATCTACGCCAGCAATGCTCGGGGGATGCAACAGGCGGGCGCGGCCGGTCAGGGCCTCGGGCAAGGGCTTCAGCAGGGCAATTTGAACGGCATGGGGCTTAACGCTTCACGCCAAGCAAGCCAAGCCGACCAGATGTACCGCGACCCTCAGCG